>JAJTXO010000443.1 GCA_021463315.1 Caldilineales bacterium
GCTACAGAGGTCCAGAGAGTCAGAGCATCAGAGGTCAGAGCGGAACAGAGGCCGGAGGTAATGGGGACGCACACACCCGAAACCCGACGTAGCCGACCCTGAGGTCCGGGTAGTTGAGGTCGCGGGCGGCGCAGCGCAGGTAGTACTCGTGGCTGGCGAACGAACCGCCGCGCAACACACGGCGCTCTGTGCCATCAAGATTATTGTCAACTCTGCCCTCATAACCCTCGTAGTTGGGCAGCCATTTGGTGCAACACCATTCCCAAACGTTGCCCACCATGTCAGCGGCGCCGCACAACGCGTTGCCCTGCGGAAAGACGCCGACCGCGCTGGTTGCGCCGATCCCGCTGTTCACACCGTTGCAATGCTTGTAAGGATCGCCCGACCGGCCCCAGGAATAGGTGCGGCCGTCGGTGTGGCGGGCCGCCCGCTCCCACTGCGCCTCGCTGGGCAAGGTCACTTCAATGCCGAGTTGCTGCGACAGCCAGGCGCAGAAGGCCACAGCCTCATACCAACTGACGCCGACCTGCGGATGATTGGCCGTCTGATAGACGCCGCCAGAGACGCGGGGTCCGACGATAGGCTTACTCTGCCGCCACTGCCACCCAGCGCGCGTCCAGAAACGTTGCTGCCCATAGCCGCCAGCATCCACAAACGCCGCGTATTGTAGCACAGTTATCGGAAAACGACTGATACGGTACGGCTGTCGAATCAAGTTGCAGACAAACTGCGGCAGTTCATCAGAATATTTCTCCTCGCCTTTGACGCTGCCCATCAAGAACGATCCCGGCTCGATCTCGATCCAGTCGATGACGGGCACGCCGTCTTGCACACCCACGCCGGGACGGGGGTCGCCCAGCCGGCCAAGAGCCACGCCCGCCGCTGCGCGCAATGGCGGTAACAAGGCGAGACTGGGGTTTGTCACACCCTCTTTGAGCCGTCGCACAATGAGACTTTGCGTTGGCTCGTCGCGGCTGTCCAGCTCGAGCAAGCCAACGCCAGCCAGTTCAACTCCAGCCAGGCTTGCCACCGGAAGCACATCGAGATCTGCCAATCGGCGCACGAGGGTCAGGGCCGCTTCCTGGCTCTTTAAGCCGAGATAACCAACCAGCAGCAACGCCGTCTCGCGCCACCAGGAATCGGCAACCCGGCCCTTGTCGGCCAGAAAGTCCACCATGCGGTCTAGCTCGCGCACGCTTTCGGCCAGGTAATAGGCGCACAGGAACTCTTGAAAAGCCAGGTGGATGAAGCGGTAGTCGCCGCCTTGATCAGTCGTCAGTAGACTCCCTCGCTCGCGCACGGCCTGGATAAACTTCGCCATCTCCTCGTCAGCCTGGTCTTCGCCCCACTTGCTGGCTACCCGAGGACGCAACCAGGCCGTCAACTGGGTCTCACTGACGCTGCGCCCGGCTTCCTGGCCGGCGCTCATCATCTGGTAGGCCACAAATGCCAGCAAGCTGCGCTTCTCCGACAGCGGCCCGCCCCAATCGGCCAACTCGAAGGTCGCTTCGGTCGCGGGATGATGCGAGTCGGTCAGCAGCACCTCAACACACTTCTCGTACAGCTCAGCCCGTTCTTCCGGCAACCGGCGCTGGTTGTAGTGGACGATGGCGACAATCGTGACCAACAGCGGGGCGTCTACCAGGCGCTCGCCGCCGTGCGCCTGGCGCACCTGCTCCAGGGTGTCGATCTCGTCCTGTAGGCGTTGAGTCTCCCGCTGCGCTTCCATCTCATCATAGACGGCGCCGCACCAACGCGCTGCGAGCGCATGCACCTGGTCAGGCGACATGGGCTGCACCTCAGCCACGCGAAACTCCTCGGGCAGCACTGCCCGCCCCTGGTAAGCTCTCGTGCGGCTGGTGACCACGATCCGGCCAGCGCCCTCGTTGTGAGCTAAGTTCTCCACCGCCAGGCTGACCTGCTGGCGCTCCCGTTCGTTGGCCACCTCGTCCAACCCATCCAGCAACAGGATGCAGCTTCGTCCTTGCACCAGCAAGCGCTCGAAGAAATCGTCCGGCAGTCCAATCGCGGCTTGCTGGCGGATCAGCGCATGGCTGATAAAAGCGATCAAGGTGCCCTGGCGCGGGTCATCACGACGAGTATGCTCGCGGCGATAGCGATTGTATTCGCTCAACGACACAAAGAGCGGCAACGGCAACGGGTCATCCCAGCCCAGATCGCGGCGCACCGCCGCGTCGTCTCCTGTGCGCAGGCCGCGCGCCAAAGTGCTGGCGATGATGTGCAGGAAAGTGGTCTTGCCACTGCCGGGTCCGCCGGTTATCACCAAGCGCTGGCTGAGATGCAGCAGCTTGCTCATATCGACAATCTCGACCTGCGCCTGCGCCTCATGCGCCAGCTCAGAGCGTGACGTTTTCCCCCGCTGGCGCTCCGGGCTGACGGCAGCGGCTAGCGACACATACACATCGTCCAGGGTCAAGGTGAGCACTTGGCGCTCGCGCCGTTCGATGCCGCGCAGATTGAGCCGCCCATAGCACTTCTCGACCCAGGCCAGGTAACGCCCCAAAGCGGGCAAGAATGCTTCCTCGTCTAGGCTGGGCCGGCCGGGCGCCCGCAGATAGACGTTGACGATGTGGTTCACCTGGTCGCCAACGATGGCATCGCCTTCAACGGTGCCAACTGCCCGCCCGGCTGCGCCGGTGCTCACGCCATGATTCTGGGCTACACTGCCGCTGCCGGAGTTCGTTGCCTGGTACTGAGGTGTCTGAGCTGACTGCTTACTCGCGCGCCGCCCGCGCACAACGCCCCACACGAACACCGCGGCCGCGCCGACCCACAGCGCCAACTGCACCAGCCCAGTCAACCCCTCGATGGTGGCGCTGTTGTCGCTGGCAAAGCTCAACAGCGCCGGCGCCCAACGCGTGGCCGTCAGTCCCAGCAGGAACAGAACCACAACAATCGATCCGATGAGCAGCCATCTCTTCATGTTTCACGCTCCGTTTGGCGCGGCAGCGGCCCGCGCAGCACCGCTTTGCGCAGCCCGGTGGTGTTGCCGTGCTTGACGTGGTTGATCCAGCCTTTGACGCTGGCCCGCACCTGGTCCAGGCTCAGCTCGCCGGCCGCATAGGCCGCGATCATCCTGCGCAGGCGACGTTGAAAGTAGACTCCCTTGCGCCGCTTCAACCGCCGGCGGTCAGGGTAGAGGGTGAAGCCCAGGAAGGGGAAGCCCTCGCCGACCGGTCGCACGTGCGCGCCGGCGTGGGTGGTCAGGCGGTAGCGGGCCAGCCGCTGGACGCAGGCGTCGTGCCAGCCCTGCATCTCACCTTTGTCGTCGCCGAACAGCAGCAAGTCGTCCACGTAGCGCGCGTAGGCCGGACAGCACAGCTCACGCTTGACGAAGTGATCGAAGGGGTTGAGATAGCAGTTGGCCCAGAACTGGCTGGTCAGGTTGCCGATGGGCAGGCCTCGGGGCCGCTGCGTCGCAAACAAGTCGTCGCCGGGAAAGTAGACCATGTCGTAGGCCTCGCTCAACACGCCGACGCCGCTGGCCAGGATCTGGTCGATGAGCCAGAGCACCCGGGGGTCGTCCAGTTTCTTTGCCAGGATGCCGCGCAGGATGGCGTGGTCGATGGACGGGAAGAACTGCACCATGTCCAATTGTAGCACATAGCGGTGTTTCTGGCTGAACCGCTGGCCGGCCCGCAGCGCGCGGTGCGTGCCCTTGCCGACGCGATTGGCGTAGGAGTCGGCCACGAAGCTGCGTTCGAAGCGTGGCTCGATCACGTTGCACAGCGCGTGATGCACCACCCGGTCGCGGAAGGGCGCAGCGCTGATCAGGCGGCGCTTGGGCTCGTGGATGAAGAAGCTGGTATAGCGGCCGGGCCGGTAGGTTTGGCTCGCCAGCTCATCCTGCAACAGCAGCACGTTGTCCTCCAGCCGGTGCTCGAAGGCCGCCACGTTGGCCTGCCCCCGCTTGCCCTTGCAGGCGCGGCGGTAGGCCAGGAGGAGGTTGGGCCAGGTATGGATTTGGTCGACCATGGGCTTTGCCCTGTCACGCTGAGCGGGTCCGGCACGCGCTTCGCATGAGGGACGGACAGCCAGCGAAGCGTCTCTTGTGTCCAACCCTGTCACGCTGAGCGGGTCCGGCACGCGCTTCGCATGAGGGACGAACCGCCAGCGAAGCGTCTCGTCGCCGCATGACGCA
>JAJTXO010000444.1 GCA_021463315.1 Caldilineales bacterium
AAGATCCTGGACATGTACGCCAAGATGGGTTCGTCAGCCCATGTGCGCAGCGCGGAAGAGTATCTGGCGCTGCTCAAACCGTGGCAGGTGGATGACAAGGGCCTGATGGCCTTGCTGGCCTGGCACGGTCTGGACCAAAGCGAAATGTCCGGCATGGACCTTGACCAGTTTGGCTCTGCGGGCGCTGGCTTTGGCGCCTATCTGGTCAAGTGACGGGTCAGTAGCCCGCCCGCGCCCGGAATGCAAGACGCTGCAAGATCGCTGGCCATGAATGCGCTCAACTTGACCGCCAGTGAAGCCGCTGAAACCCACGTCGCCGAGTTGACAGCGCTTCTTCTGCAAAATCTACAGGCGGGGCTGTTCACCAGCCGGGCTTTTCTGCGGCCCGGTGATCTGCGCCCAGAGGCGGAAACGCAGGCTCAGGCCTTCTTGGCCTATCTGCGCACCGGCGACGGCAACGCGGCCCATCGCCACGGGGCGCAGTTGTGTAGCAGCGGCGTCGGCGATCTAACCCTGGTGCATGTTGGCCACATCTTGCGTCGTTTTGGCAGTTTGTATCTCGCGGAAACAGCCCGGCCCGGCTATCTGGAGCAGGTGGAGGAGTATCAGGGCCATGTGATCCAGGGCTACATCGCGCAGCGTTCGACCAACATCCTGGAGGAGCAGGAGCGCATCCGCTCGGCGTTGCAGCAGAACTTGCAGCGCTACACCTTGCAGCTCGAGACGGCCGCTGAGCTGGCCAGAACGACCATCTCCTCGCTGGAGCTGGGCGCCTTGCTTACCACTGCGGTAGATCTGATCGGGGAGCGCTTCGGCCTGGACTATGTGGCGATCTATCTGGTGGACGACGCCAATCGCAACGCCGAACTGCGCGCAGCCACGGGGAACGAGGGGCGGATCCGTCTGGCCGCGCGCCACCGGCTCAGGACCAGCGGCGCCTCCACGGTCGGCAAGTGTCTGGCCTCCAAGCGCCCTCTGCTGACCGCTGTGCGCACCGGCGAAGCCCCCGCGCCGAGCTCGTCGTGGCTACAGCACACGCAGTCGGAGATGGTCCTGCCCTTGATCACCCACGGCCTGGTGATCGGCGTGCTCAGCGCTCAGAGCAGCCGCTCCGACGCCTTCTCCTCGCAGGACATCACCGGCTTCCAGATCATGTGCGACCAGTTGGCCAATGCCATCGAAAACGCCCGCCTCTTTGCCGATGCGCAACAGCGCGCCGGGGATCTGGCTCAGGCCTACGATCAACTCAAGGAGCTGGAGACCCTCAAAGACAAGTTCATGCAGAACGTCTCCCACGAGCTGCGCACCCCGCTGACCATGATCCGGGGCTACGCCGAGTTCATGCTGGGCGGGCAACTGGACGTGGCCGGCGCGGACCATCGCGATGCGCTCCAGGTGATCCTGCGCAACTCCGAGGCGCTCAGCGAGATGGTGAGCGACATCCTGGCCATGCTGGAGATCAGCGCCACCAAGACCGCGGCGACCGTGATCTCGATCGCCGAAACCGTGGAAGACAGCCTGGCTGGCTTTCACATCGTGGCTGCCAGACAAGGCGTGGCTCTGGGCGCGGCCTTGGACGCGTGCAGCCAAGACTGTTGGGTGATGGCCCGGTCCGACCATCTGCGGCGCATCGTCGACAATCTGCTGGGCAACGCGCTCAAGTTCACGCCGGCCGGCGGGCAGGTCAACGTCCGCCTGTGGGAGGAAGATCAACGCGTCTGCCTGGAGGTGGCCGACACCGGCATCGGCATCCCCCCCCACCTCCAGGAACGTATCTTCGAGCGTTTCTACCAGGTGGACAGCGCGCAGCGCAGAGGACGCGGCGGCGCTGGCCTGGGCCTGGCTCTGGTGCGGGAGCTGGTTGAAAGCTACGGCGGCAGCATCAGCGTGTTCAGCGCCGGCGTCGACCAGGGCAGCACCTTCACCGTCATGCTGCCGCGTGTGGTGGCCTGATCGACGTGGTCAGTCCGCTCAAGCCAGGCCCAACCGTTTGCTAAAATCGGCCACTGTGGCCGCCAGACCCTGCTCCAGCGGCACTGCCGGCGACCAGCCGGCCAGCACCCGCCGCGCCTTGCTGATGTCTGGCCGCCGCTGCTTGGGATCGTCCACCGGCAACGGCTCGTGGATGATGCCAGCCTGGTTGCCGGTCAGCCGGTTGATCGCCTCGGCGAACTGCAGGATGGTCATCTCCGTGGGATTGCCGATGTTCACCGGCTCCGGCTCCTCCGAGTGCAGCAGTCGCACCAGCCCCTCCACCAGATCGCTGACGTAGCAAAAGCTGCGCGTCTGGCCCCCGTCGCCATAGACCGTCAACGGCTGGCCGTGCAGCGCCTGGAAGATGAAGTTGGGCACCACCCGGCCATCGTTGATGCGCATGCGCGGGCCGTAGGTGTTGAAGATGCGCACGATGCGGGTCTCCAGGCTATGATAGCGCTGATAGGCCATGGTCATGGCCTCGGCGAAGCGCTTGGCCTCGTCGTACACCCCGCGCGGCCCGATGGGATTGACATTGCCCCAGTAGTCCTCAACCTGCGGATGCACCAGCGGGTCGCCGTAGACCTCCGATGTGGAAGCCAACAGAAAGCGCGCGTTCTTGGCTTTGGCCAGGCCCAGCGCCTTATGCGTGCCCAGCGCGCCCACCTTCAACGTCTGAATGGGGTAGCTGAGATAGTCCACCGGGCTGGCCGGCGAGGCGAAATGCAACACGGCATCCAGCGCACCTTCCAGATAGATGTAGTTGGTCACATCTTGCAGAATGAAGCTGAAGCGGGGGTGGCCGGCCAGGTGGGCGATGTTGTCCGTGTTGCCGGTGATCAGATTGTCCATGGCGATGACCGTGTGGCCATCGGCCAGCAGACGGTCGCACAGATGCGAGCCGATAAAGCCGGCGCCGCCGGTGATCAGGATACGCAAGGGTGGGTCTCCTTTTCCAGTCGTACAAGCAGTCCGATGCTCAGCATGAAGAGCAGCATCAGATCCATCAGGAAGAGCGAATTGTCGATCAGGCCGTGCGCCAGGGTGGCAGCCAGCGCGGCCAGCAGGCCCAGCAGCAGCGCCCGCCGGTCGCCGCTGGCCCGCCGGAACCCTCGCCAGCCCTGCCAGAAGGCCGCAGCGAAGAGCCAGACGCCCACGGCCAGGCCCGGCAGCCCCAGCCGGGTCCAGAAATCCAGCACGATGTTGTGGGGGTGGCTCAGATTGAGCTCCTGCCAGCCCGCGGGCAGCGCGTAGCGGGTGCGATAGGCGTACAGGAAGTTGTCCAGCCCCACGCCCAGCCAGGGATGATCGCGCACCATGTTCCAGGCGCCGCGCCAGAGCTGCACGCGGAAGAAGCTGGTGCCCCCTTGCAGATCCAAGAGGCCCGCGAAGCGCTCGGTGGCGAACAGCGGCAGCAGCGCCAGCGCGCCGGCCGCGATCAGCCCCAGCGCCACCCAGCGCCAGCGCCCGCCGGCCGCAAAGCCGATGAAGAGCAGCGCGGCCGGCAATGCCAGCAACAGCGCGCCTTTGCTGAAGGTCAGCAGCAGGCCCAGCAGAATCAGCGCGGCCAGCAGCGCAGCCGCCAGCCGCCGGCCGCGCGTGCTGCCCAACAGCGCCACGGCCGCCATCAGCGGCCAGGCGTGGCCCAGGTAAAGTGCCAGGTTGTTGGGCGAGCCAAAGGGGCCGCGCACCCGCCACACCCCCTCCGCGCCGATCAGATCGACGCCGCCCACCGCCTGGTAGACGCCCCAGCCGGCCACCCCAGCCGCGCCCAGGCCAATGCCCCAGACCAGCGGCCACGGATCGAAGCGCCCATCCGGGCCGGCCGGGATCAGCCGCACCAGCCCATAGGCCAGCACAGGCGCCACGATCACCGTGCGCAGCTCGCGCAGCGCCACCCCCAGATGCTCGGCTGCAGCCAGCGACACCAGCGCCACAGCCAGCAGCGCCACCACCGTCCAGTCCAGCGCCAGCCATCGCCCCCCCTCCGCACCGCTCGAGCCGGTCTTTGCGAAGCACCCCGGAGGGGCCGACCGAGCCCACCCCACCTCCGCACCGCTCGGGCCGGTCTTTGCGAAGCACCCCGGAGGGGCCGACCGAGCCCGCTCCCCATCCGCACCGCTCGGGCCGGTCTCCGACCGAGCCCACCCCACCTTCGCACCGCTCGGGCCGGTCTCCGACCGAGC
>JAJTXO010000445.1 GCA_021463315.1 Caldilineales bacterium
GGTTACGAGTTACGCATTACTCGTTACGACTCCCGCATCCCAGGAAAAGCATCCCGCGATTCCGGGTTACGAGTTACGCATTACGGGTTACTCGCTATATCCAAACTGATGTCCAGCGCGCGCACCGAATGGGTCAGCGCGCCGGAGGAAATGTAATCGACGCCGGTGGCGGCGATGGCGGCCACGGTGTCCAGGCTGACGTTGCCGGAGGCCTCCAGCGGGATGCGGCGCCAGGACTGCCAGTCCTCGGAAGGACTGGCAGTCCTCTCCGGTGGGGTGGCGGCGATGCGCACCGCTTCGGCCATCTGCTCCAGGCTCATGTTGTCCAGCAGGATGCGATCGATGGGCTGGGCCAGCGCCTCATGCAGTTGTTCGAGCGTGGCCACCTCCACCTCGATGGGGCGGTTGCGCAGGTCGCCCTCGCGCACACGGCGCACAGCCTCGGCGATGCCACCCACGGCTGCGATGTGGTTGTCCTTGATCATGGCCATGTCGTAGAGGCCGATGCGATGGTTCTGCCCGCCGCCCAGCCGCACGGCCCATTTATCCAGCACCCGCAGGCCCGGCGCGGTCTTGCGCGTGTCCAGGATCACCGCGCGCGTGCCGGCCACTGCATCCACGTAGCGCCGGGTCAGCGTGGCGATGCCCGACATGCGCTGCAGGAAGTTCAGCGCCACCCGCTCGCCAAACAGCAGCGTCCGGCCGGGACCGTGGATCGCGCCGAACACCTGGCCCGGCTGGACCCATTCGCCGTCGGCCACGTCGAACTCAAGCTTGACCGCGGGGTTCAACAGGGAAAACACCCCGCGCACCACCTCCAGCCCGGCCACGACGCCGGCCTCCTTGGCCAGGAAGACGCCGTGCAAAACTGCGTCGGCCGGGACCGTGTTGAGCGTGGTCACGTCGCCGTCGCCGATGTCCTCGGCCAGGGCATTGGCGATGATGCGGTTGATCTCACTAGATATACGTGTCATCGACATCTCACCTGGCAGTGCTACGGCCAGCACTGCTCTTTCTCAAGCTATGCCTGCCCAGGAATTATAGCGTTCCTTGAAAATAGGTCAAGCCATCCCCATGCAGCTACAGGGATCGTTTGACAGAACCTGCAACTTACCGTATGCTTCGCCCCGGATGCATCTATCCCCCACTGGCCGAAGGATCAGATCTCGATGACCGACCGCGACCAAATCCTGTCCACCCTTCATCAGCAAGCCCGAACGGTTGCCCATCCATCCCCCTGGCAGAGCCGCCGCGGCTTCGCCGATCTGGCGCAGCGCTTCGCCACGGCCTTGACAGCCGCGCACGGCGAGGTGCAGCGCGCCGCCAGCCTGGAGCAGGCGTTGGCGCTGCTGGGCCAGACGCTGGCCGAGCTGGGCGCGCAGCGGGTGGCAGTCAACGCGGAGCCGCCGCTGGACCGCGTCGATCTGGCCGGCCGTTGGCCGCAGATCCAATGGCGCGTGGCCGGCCAGCAGGACGACGACCTGCGCGCCTTCTGCGCCGCGGCCGATGCCGGCATCACCGGCGCGGAGGCCGCGTTGGCCGAGACCGGTTCCATCGTGGTCAGCAGCGGGCCGGGCAGAAGCCGGCTGGTCTCGCTGCTGCCACCGGTGCATATCGCCCTGGTCCCCGCCGCCAAACTGACCAGCGACCTGTTCACCTGGACCGCCAGCCGCGGCCAAGCGATGCCTTCGTCGCTGACGCTGATCAGCGGCCCCAGCAAGACCGCCGACATCGAGCAGACCATGGCCATCGGCGTACATGGGCCGAAGCGGCTGGTGGTGATCATGGTGGAGACGTAACTCGTAATGCGTAACTCGTAACCCGGAAGAGAGGGAGGCGCGTGTGATTCGAGGCAGATGGGGGTTTATGGTGGACTGGATGTATCATCTCAATGATATCGGCCAAAGCAGCTCGCAAATCTGAGCTATGAATTGCGGCAAGCTTCCTGCAATCACCAAAGCAGACCACAATTCCGGGTTACGAGTTACGAGTTACGAGTTACGCCCCGCTCCCCAAGTTGCGATTCCGGCGCCACCTGTGTTACTATATCCCCGTGACGAGACTTCGGCCCGCCAGCCGAAGTCTTTCTTGTCCAAGCGATTTTCATCCCTGAGCGACTGTTTTCAGGCCCGGCGTCGCGAGTTGCGCCGGTCTGAGCAGCAAGAGCTGACAACGAATGCTTATAAAACGAACCGATCTACGCAATATCGCCATTATCGCCCACGTCGACCACGGCAAGACCACCCTGGTGGACGGCCTGTTGCGCCAGGCAAGAACCTTCCGCGCCAACCAGCAGGTAGCCGAGCGCGTCATGGACTCCAACGATCTGGAGCGCGAGCGCGGCATCACCATCCTGGCCAAGAACACAGCCATCAACATCTGGGATGCTGAAGCCGGGCAGCAGGTCAGGATCAACATCGTCGACACCCCCGGCCATGCTGACTTCGGCGGCGAGGTGGAGCGCGTGCTGAACATGGTGGACGGCGTGCTGTTGCTGGTGGACGCAGCGGAGGGTCCCATGCCGCAGACCCGCTTCGTGTTGAAGAAGGCGCTGGAGATGGGCCACCGCGCCATCGTGGTCATCAACAAAGTGGATCGCAAGGACGCCGAGCCGGACCGCGTGCTCAGCGAGACCTTCGACCTCTTCCTGGAGCTGGGCGCCACGGACGAACAGGCCGAGTTTCCTGTGATCTATGCCGTGGCCACTGCTGGCCGCGCCGGCCTGACCCCGCAGTTGGAACCCGACCTGCAGCCGCTCTTTCAGGCTATCCTACAGCATGTGCCGGCCCCCATGGTGGATGCCGACGCGCCCTTGCAGATGTTGGTGACGACCCTGGGCTACGACAACTACCGCGGCCTGACGGCCGTGGGCCGTCTTTTTGCCGGCCGCATCAAGGCCGGCCAGCCGCTGGCCCGCCTGACGCTGGATGGCGATATCCTGTCCGAACGGGCGCGCTATCTGTTCATTCACGAAGGGCTGGAGCGGGTCGAGGTGGAAGAGGCCGCGGCCGGCGAGATCGTAGCGCTGGCCGGGCTGGAGGGGGTGGCCATCGGCGAGACGCTGGCCGATCCCGTCACGCCGGTGGCGCTGCCCACCATCAAGGTCGAGGCCCCCACCGTGCGCATGACCTTCGGCGTCAGCACATCCCCCTTTGCGGGCAAGGAAGGGCGCTGGGGCACCTCGCGCCGCCTGCGCGAGCGGCTGAACAACGAGCTGCGCCACAACGTGGCCCTGCGAGTCGAGGACACCGACAGCGCCGACACCTTCCTGGTCTCCGGCCGCGGCGAGCTGCATCTGGCGATCCTGATCGAGACCATGCGCCGCGAGGGCTATGAATTCCAGGTCTCGCGGCCCGAGGTGATCCTGCGCGACGGGCTGGCCGGCGAAAAGCTGGAACCCTTCGAGGAAGTGCATGTCGAAACCAGCCCAGAGACCGTGGGGGTGGTGGTGGAGATGCTGGGCCGGCGGCGCGGCGAGATGCTGAACATGCAGGACATGAACAACGGCAGCGTCATCCTCGCCTATCTGGCGCCGACGCGCGGCCTGCTGGGCTTCCGCTATCAGTTCCTGACCGCCACGCGCGGCATGGGCGCGATGCACTCGGTCTTCCATGACTATTTGCCCGTGGCCGGCGCCATTCAGGGCCGCTCGCGCGGCTCGCTGGTGGCCTGGGAGACAGGGGCCACCACCACCTATGGCCTGAAGAACGGCGAGGAGCGAGGCGTGTTGTTCCTCGGCCCTGGCGTCGAGGTCTATCAGGGCATGGTGGTGGGCGAACATCAGCGGCCCGGCGATCTGGACGTCAACGTCTGCAAGGCGCGCCATTTGGACAACATCCGCAGCGCCACCAAAGAGATCCAGGAGCGGCTGACCCCGCCGCGCGAGATGAGCCTGGACGAATGCATGGAATACCTGGCCGACGACGAGCTGCTAGAGGTCACCCCGCACAGCCTGCGCATCCGCAAGCGCATCCTGCCCAAACACGACCGCGACCGCGCAGCCAAGCAAGCCAAGGTGTTGATGGGGGGGTGATCTTTTCTGATGCGTCAGTGTGCAAGGCCCTGCGGGCCTGGGGAGGCGCGCACGCGCCAGCCCCGTAGGGGCTTCCACCTGGTAGCCGGGCGATTTATCGCCCGGCGGGCTGG
>JAJTXO010000446.1 GCA_021463315.1 Caldilineales bacterium
GCTATTTTCAAGTCGGTGGGATCAAGCGTGGGAGGACTCTGCGCCGTTGGGCAGATCGGCCAGCACCGCGTCGAAGGTTGACACTGACGCCAACTGAACGACCAGCGCCTGCAGCTTGGCCTCGTCCGTCACGTGATCGATGTAGCTCTCCAGAATGCGAGCCTTGGAGAAGGGAGGATCGAAACGCGAGGCCGTCAAGGTCAGAACAGCCTGCTTCAGACCATCCATCTGACCCTCGGCGCGACCCTCGGCGAGGCCTTGGGCGCGGCCCTCGACGAGGCCTTGGGCGCGGCCCTCAGTGAGCCCTTTTTCGCGCCAGCGCCGTAGATAAGGGGTCTCGAATTCGTACTCATCACTCGCCAACTGATTTTCGATCACCTTCATCACCTCCTCGTCGCTTGTGAGCGCCAATAACCCATTGAACAGTCGTAAGCGGAGATCCTCGTCAGTCTGCTGCCGGACAATCGCAACCACCTCAGGCAAGACCTGAGGCAGTTCATCCGATCTCGTCAAGCTGACCAGCGGCAACAGGGCGGGACGCCCGGTCTTTAGTATCTCTTTTCCGCTCATCTGCCACAGCAAGAGCGGTAGATAGCGCCATTCCAGCGTGACAACGCCATGACCATCTTCGACCCGATTGACGCCCAGATCGTTCTGACCGGCGTAACGCTCGGTGTACAGCACCACGCTGCGCAGCTTGGCCTCGATGCCGTGGGTGATAACCAACTGCGATAGATAGCCAAGCTGGCGCAGCGCCATGGCCGGCATACTGCGCCGGCCTTGGAACTCGATGTGCAACAAGACCACGTCGCCGTTGGCTTGCACCACACGCAACAGGCTATCAACTCGAAGGGTCTCGGCTACAAGCTCAACATTGACTGGCTCAACCGAATACACCTCTGTGTTCAATAGCCATTCTGCGAAGTCGCGTCCGAATTGATGCACCAGTACTTTCAGAGGATGATCAGTCGTTGCCATATTGCACTCCAGCGCCCGTGTCCTTGGCAGTGATTTTACTATAGCTCGATGGCGGTGTCAACCGTCCGATGCTTTGGCGTTCGGGGGGTTGGGATGCTATAATAGCGACGTGAAACGGGTGTTCCAAGCCCTGGGCTTCTTCTTGCTGGCGATGACGCTGACGGCTGTGCTGGTCGTCGGCGTTTTGTCATGGCAGATCAACCGGCTGGGCAGCCAGGACCGGGCGCAGCCAGCCGATGTGATCGTCATTCTGGGCGCGCGCGTCGAGCCGGACGGCAGCCCCAGCTCCGACCTGCTCAGCCGCACCTATCACGCCATGGACCTGTACAACGCGGGGCTGGCGCCCGCGGGGATCTGTGCAGGCGGCGCGGGCGGCGACCGGTTGGCGGCCGGCGCGGTGGCCTGCCGCTTCGCCGAGCAGGAACTGGGCTTGCCGGCTGAACGCGCGTGGGTGGTGCAGGACGTAGACGCCTGGACCACCGCGGACGAGGCGGCCGCGGTGGCTGGCTTGATGGAACAACACGGCTGGCAGTCGGCCATCGTGGTCAGTCATCCGCTGCATCTGTACCGGGCGCGCTGGCTGTTCGATCGGGAGGGTGTGGAGGTGCTGACCAGCCCCACCAACACCGATCTGAGCCGCATTGCGCCGCCGCTGCGGGCCTGGTACACCCTGCGCGAGGCCGGCGGCGTGGCGCTGAAGGTGGTCGAAGAGTGGCCCTTGGTGGATCGGCTGCTGGCGTGGCTGCGCAGCGCGGTCTACGGCGCGTGAGCAAGCGTGCTTTTTGTAGCGATCATCGAGGCGTCCGCGCCGGGTTGAGCCGGGCGGGACGCCCTGGAGATCGTGATGATGTGAGATCGTCACAGGCGTGCTTTTTGTAGCGATCATCGAGGCGTCCGCGCCGGGTTGAGCCGGGCGGGACGCCCTGAAGATCGTGATGATGTGAGACAGAATGACCTGGACAAAAACTGCTGAAGCGAAACAAATCCTAAACAAAGAGATCGGTACGGTGATCAAGGACTGGGGCGGCAAGCTGCCGATCGCCTTGGCCTACCCCAACAGCTACTACGTGGCCATGTCCAGCCTGGCGCTGCAGATCCTCTACACGCGCTTCAACGCGCGGCCCGATGTGGTGTGCGAGCGGGTGTTCTGGGACCAAGGCGGTTGGCAGGCAGGACGGCCTCTGCGCTCGCTGGAAACTCAACAGCGCGTCGATGAGTTCGCGGTGTGGGCCTTCACCATCTCTTACGAAATGGACTTTTTCAACGTGGTGGAGATGCTGCGCCAGGCCGGTGTGCCGCCGCTGGCGGCCGATCGGGACGAACGCTGGCCGCTGCTGATCGCTGGCGGACCAGGCATCACCATGAACCCGGAAACCATGGGACCCTTCTTCGATGCCATCGTCATCGGCGAGGGCGAAGAGGTGGTGGATCTGCTGGTGGAAACCATCCTTGACGTGGGCGACGACCATCGAAGCGACCTGCTGGCCGCGCTAGACTGTATCGAGGGGGTCTATGTGCCGCAGTTGGTGGCGGCGTGGCGCGGCCGCTGGGCCGACGACAACGGCGCCCCTGCCTCGCGCCGGATCAAACGTCTCTGGGTGCGCGACCTGGAGCGTTTCCCCACCATCAGTTCGCTCTACACTCCCGACACTGAGTTCGGCGGGCTGCATCTGATGGAGATCGCGCGTGGCTGCGGCCGCGGCTGTCGCTTCTGTCTGGCTGGCTACGTCTACCGGCCGCCCAGGGAACAGCCGCTGGAGCTGCTGCTGGACTGGGCCAAAGAGGGTCTGAAGCATCGCGACAAGGTCGGGCTGATCTCGGCCGCGGTCTCCGACCACAGCCAGATCGACGAGCTGGCCATCCGTCTGCGTCAACTGGGCGCCAAGCTCAGCGTCAGCTCCATGCGCGTCGATCCCATCTCTGTACCGCTGGTGCGCGGCCTGCGCGAAAGCGGCGCGCAGACGCTGACCATCGCACCAGAGGCTGGCAGCCAACGTCTGCGCGATGTGATCAACAAGACGCAAACCGAGCAGCAGATCCTGGAGGCGGTGGACCTGGCCGACACGCTGAACTTCCCGCAGCTCAAGTTCTATTTCATGATCGGCCATCCGGGCGAGACCGACGACGACATCCAGGCGCTGGTGGATCTGACCCTGGCCGCCAAGAGTCGCTTTCGCCGTCGCCTGGTGATCAACGCCACCCCCTACGTGCCCAAGGCGCACACCCCCTTCCAGTGGGAGGCCATGACCGACATTCCCACCTTCCAGCGGCGTCAGAAATTCATCCAACGCAGCCTGGGCCGGCATAACGTGGCCGTGCGCGCCGATTCGCCGCAGTGGGCCGCGGTGCAGGCCGTGCTGGCCAGAGGTGATCGCCGCCTGGCGCCGGTGCTGCTGGCCATGGAGCAGCTATCGATTGCTGCCTTCGACCGTGCGCTGGCCGCCCATGGCTTGAGCCAGCGTGACTTTCTGGACGCGCGTGAGCCGGGTGCGCCCCAGCCCTGGGACATCGTGGAGAGCGGCGTCAGCAGCAGCTATTTCCAATTCGAGCAGCGCCATGCCCTGCGGGCTGAGACCGGCCTGAGCTGTCCGCCCACCTCCAGCGGCTGTCTGACCTGCGGCACCTGCGACACCGACTGGGCCTATCGCGACAACGGCGGCGTGCCGATCAAAAGCAAAGGCCCCTGGCGCGCGCAGGACTGGCGGCCAGCGTCGACGCCGATTCCGTTGCTGGGGTAGACGAGTAGACAAGGAAGAAGTAGACAAGGAAGAAGTAGACAAGGAGACAAGGAAGAAGTAGACAAGGAAGAAGTGGAGAAGTAGACAAGGGAAGAAGTAGAGAAGTAGACAAGGAAGAAGTAGAGAAGTAGACAAGGGAAGTAGTAGAGAAGTAGACAAGGGAAGTAGTGAGAAGTAGACAAGGGAAGTAGTAGAGAAGTAGACAAGGGAAGAAGTGAGAAGTAGACAAGGGAAGAAGTGAGAAGCAGACAAGGCCAGAGCAGCACTTCTGCGGAGCGCTGTTTTCGCCCATATCCCCTCCTCTCCCTCGCCCGCTTGCCACCTGCCATCCGTCCACGTGCCACCCGCCCACTTGCCACCCGCCACCCGTCCACTTGCCTACTTGTCTACTCGCCCACTTGCCTACTCGCCCACTTGCCACCCGCCCAC
>JAJTXO010000447.1 GCA_021463315.1 Caldilineales bacterium
GTTATGGACAAACCTGCGCAGACTTCGGAAGTCTCGACTCCGGTTTTTTGAGACGACACAGGGGGAAGACTTCCGAAGTCTTATGGACTGTTATCCCGTTATGGACAAACCTGCGCAGACTTCGGAAGTCTCGACTCCGGTTTTTTGAGACGACACCGTGGTGTTGATCGACATGCGCGTCCATCAGCCTACTGCGGGAACCAGCCAGCCTCGGTTCGGGAGCAGACAAAGGCCCGCGTAGGCACGTTGGGATCGCAGCTCACCTGGAAGTTGGCAACCGTGTCCGGTGGGCAGTTGCCCCAGATGGCGATCTGCGGCTCCATCTCGATCGATCCCTGGTTGGGGGAGTTCCAGGCGCCGTCGGACTGGAAGCAGTTCACCTGATGGATGTTCTGCTGGATGCAGGGCGTGTAGTTGCCGAAGCGGGTCTGCACGCTGGAGGCGGAAGGGGGCGAGCACTGGCCGGCCGGCGGCGCTGGCGGCGCAGGGGGCGGCGGCGTTGGGCCGCCCTTGATGAGCTGCCAGTTGACGGTGATGTAGGCCATCTGGGTGAACTCGCGGAAAAGCACGGTCACGTTGCTGTTGCCCTGTCCGAAAGGCACATCCACCACCAGGGTCTTGCCCGACTGGCCCGCGCCGCGCGTGTCCAGGAAGGTCACGTTGTTGATCAGCAGCGTGAACTCGTCGTCGGCTGTGATGGTGAAGCGGTAGGTGCCGGCGTAGAAGAAGGCGTTGGTATCGAATCGAGCGGTGAAGTTGTCCACCGGCACATTGGCGCCCGGGGAGCCGAAGCCCCAGTTGAACCAGACCAGGGGGACCTGTTGGGTCAGCACCGGATTGCCGGACCAGTTGGTGTTGTTCCAGTACCAGGCCGTCCACATGTTGCCGCTTTGAGCCGAGGCCGGCGTCGGCGCCTGAGCTGCCAGCGGCAGCAGCGCCACCATCGCCAGCAACGCGATGATCAAGAGTCGTTTCATGGTTTAGCGCTCCTTGTTGCGATGATCCTGTTACTGCACAGGCCCCAGAGGTGCGGGCGCCGCATCCGCGCCCGCCACGACCGTTAACCTGCCCAGCACGGGCTTGGCGGGATCCAAGCGGCCGACCCAAACGCCATACAGGCCCGGCTTGGCGTCGCTCACCGTCACCTGCGGATTGAGGTTGACGCCGGCTTCAGCGTCGTCGCCGCAGGCCAGCAGCTCGCCATCGCCGCTCAACACCAGCAGCGTCGCGTCGCTGTCCCCCTCGAAGAAGAGGGTGAAAGGCTCCCCTTCGCCGGTCCAGTCGAACACGAAATCGGGCACACCGCTCACCAGGCCGTTGCAGACCGGATCGGGCAGGCCCATCTCGAAGAGCGGGATGGTGCCAGAGAGGGTCAGGCTGACGCTCACCGGCTGGTCGTCGGGCGCGGCCGTCACCGCGTCGGCCTTCAGATCGTTGATGGCCGTGAGCGCGGCCTCGCGGGTGGCAGCCAGCTTCGGCGCGGCCCGTACCTCAGGCACCAGGGGCCGACGAATCAAGGCGCCCAGATTGAAGGTGCCGATGTTGACCTCGGGATCGGTGGTCAGCACCAAGACGCCGGGGATCAACTGTCCCTTGGCGTAGCTGCCCACCCAGATCTGGTAGGTGCCCGTGACCGGCTCGCTGATCTCGATCACCGGGTCGAGCAGATCCTCGTTGGCGTCGTCGTTGCACAGCAGTTGGCCGTCCGGGGTCAGGATGGCCAGGGTCGGGTCGCTGTCGCTGACGAAAAAGGCCTCCACAAAGGGTGCATCTCCTGTCCAGTTGACCGTCACCACCGGCTGGCGGTTGACATAGCCCACGCACTCGCTGCTGAGCAGGCTGGCGTCGATCTCGCCGCCGCCTTGCACGCTGACAAAGGTGGGATCCAGCGGGAAGCCGGCCTCCAGGTCGATGGAGATCAGGGAAGGGCCCACCTGGCTGACCACGTCTGCGGCCAGTTGCAGGGTCAGTCCGTCGGCGCCGAACAGATCCTCGGAGCCTACGGTCTTCAGCAGGTCGCCATCGCGCTGGAAGGTCACCACCACGGGCGTCTCGTAGACGCGCTCCGCGTTGCCGGTGAGCGTCACACTGAGGGTTTCATCGCCGTTGTCCACCCATGCACCCGATTCGACGATCGGCGTATCCTCGCCGCTGAACTCCGTGGTCCACTGGGCGCTGCCATCGGCGAACAGCGAGAGGGCCAGCAGCCGCGTGCTGCCGCCAGAGGCAGCCGGCAGCAGGGCCAGATAGGTGTTGGCCAGGCCGACTTCCTCGGTGATGACAGCCGCGGCCTCGATGGGCGCGGTGACGGTTACGACCTGCGTGACTTCGACCGTGGTAACGGCCTGGCCGCGGCTGTCGGTGATCACCGTGGTGGTGGTCACAGCCTCGCCCATGGTGACGACCGGGGCTTCGGCGCCGGTCGAGCGGACCAGGCGCACCACCTGCCCGCTCTCGCCCGACACCAGCAGCTCGTCTCCCTCCAAGCCCACCAGGAAGGTGCGCGGCTCAAAGTATTCCTGGCCGTCCTGCGCGGTCAGCAGCGCGGTGACTGTGCCGTTGGCATTGCCCGCCCATGTGCCGGTTTCGACGATGGACGCCTGGCCGTTGAGATAGTCGCTGGTGACGGCGACATGGCCGTCGGCGGCCAGCTCGACGGTGATCTCGCGGCCTGGGGTGTCAGCCGCGGGCAGCGAGGCGGTGTAGATGCCGACGAACTGCTCGGGCAGCGCCACGACAGCCGGCGTTTCCGGCGCGGGCGCCTCAGGAACCTGCGCCTCTGGCGCGGGAAGTGTAGCTTCGTCAGGCGCTGGCAGGCCGACGGTCGAACAGGCCGCCAAAGCCAGCAGCGCGAGGACAAGGACGATCAACGGAATGGTTCTTCGCATGGTAGTCTCTCCTCAATAGAGCACAGGACTTCGGAAGTCGCCGCCGCGCTCAGAAGGACGCAGTTACGGGCGGAAGGCCAGGTTCGACCCTGCCGCGGCGACTTCCGAAGTCTTTCGGTCGCACCTGTATCAGACGACAGGTGGGGGCGATTCGATCCTAGCCCAGGTATCATCTCAATAGACTGGGGAAGACTTCCGAAGTCTCGACCCCGGTTTTTTGAGATGACACTAGCCGAGCGTGTTGACGTTGTTCAGATCCTCGAAAGCCTGCTTGACGCGGGCGATGAAGGCCTGCTGGCCGGCGCGCAGCCAGACGCGCGGGTCGTAGTGGTTCTTGTTGGGCTTGGTCGGCCCTTCGGGGTTGCCCAACTGCGCCTGCAAGTAATCGTGCTTGGCCTGATCGTAGAGACGCACGCCGTCCCAGAAGGCCCACTGGGTGTCGGTGTCGATATTGAACTTGATCGCGCCGTAGGAGATCGCCTCGCGGATATCCGCCAGCGCCGAGCCAGAGCCGCCATGGAAGACGAAATCGACCGGCTTAGGCCCGACGCCGAACTTCTCCTGCACGTAAAGCTGCGAGTCGCGCAGGATCTTGGGGCGAAGCTGCACGTTGCCCGGCGAGTAGACGCCGTGAACGTTGCCGAAGGAGGCGGCCACCGTGAAGCGTGGGCTGACCTGGCGCAGCTCCTCGTAGGCATAGGCCACATCTTCTGGCTGAGTGTAGAGCCGTTCGCTGGCCACATGGCTATGGTCGATGCCATCCTCTTCGCCGCCGGTGATGCCCAGCTCGAACTCCAGCGTCATGTCCATCTTGCTCATGCGTTCCAGATAGCGCTTGCAGGTGTCCATGTTCTGCTGGATCGACTCGGTGGAGAGATCGATCATGTGCGAGCTGTACAGCGGCACGCCATGCACGCGATAGAAGGCCTCGCCCGCGGTCAGCAGACCATCCAGCCAGGGCAGCGCCTTGCGCGGGCAATGGTCGGTGTGCAGAATGATGCGCGCGTCGTAGAGCGGCGCCATCCGGTGGGTATGCTCGGCCAGCGAGACCGCGCCCGCGATGGAGGCCTTCATGCCGTCGTTGCTGAGGCCCTTGCCCGCATAGAAGGCCGAGCCGCCGGTGGACACCTGGACGATGGCCGGTGAGTTGACAGCGCGCGCCGCTTCCAGCACGCCGTTGACGGTGTCGGTGCCGATGGTATTGACGGCCGGCAAGGCGAACTCGCGCGCCTTGGCCAGCGC
>JAJTXO010000448.1 GCA_021463315.1 Caldilineales bacterium
AAGCATGTCGCGTTTCAGTGCCTGGTCCGCCAGGCGCCGCCAGGCTCTACTCGACCTACGCTGGCCCGTCGTGTTGACCAACCAGATTCAAACACACCCTAATCGTTACTAAGGCGCGCCTTGTTGCCGTTCACCGATTCATCAGTCATCGTTCATTTGCCACCGTCGGTCGAGCGCCGCACTGACGCCGAAGGCGGACGAAGTGTAGCGGGTTGAGGTGCGCCAGATCGCATGTGGTCATGCACTTCCAGCGTATCGAGACCCCAGAGCGGGTCTACGCGTGACAACGATCGGGCCTCGATACGGCTAGTACAGGGTGGCGCAAGTTCGCCAGCGGTTTCGTGCGTCGAACGATGAGTGATGAGTGATGAACGATGAACGATGAATGATGAACGATGAAGGATGAACGATGAATGATGAAGGATGAAGGATGAACGCCCATCGCCTATCGTTCATCATTCATCCTTCATCGTTTATCACGCGCCTCTCATCCCAGGAAAAGCATCCCGCGATTCCGGGTTACGCATTACTCGTTACTCGTTACGACTCCGCATCCCAGGAACAGCATCCCGCAATTCCGGGTTACGAGTTACGAGTTACTCGTTACGATCCTCCTCACGGCGCCACCTGCCCAAAGTAGGACGCCACGATCTGCACATCGGCGATGTCGATGACGCCGTCGCCCACGCCGCCGTTGTTCAGGTCGTATACAAAGTCGAAGGCGCCGTGCTGCCAGGCGGCCATGAGGCCCTCGGCCATCAGGGTGACATCCAGCACATCCACCGCGCCGCTGCAATCGAGATCGGCGAAGAAGCAGGTGACTTCGAAGGACGCAGCCGAGAAGGGCCCCCAGTTGGCGCCGGCATCCTTGCCTCGCACCAGCGCGCTGTAGCGGCCGCGGCCCAGCCCAGCCGTGCTGATCGTGGCCGTGACCTGTTCGATGGCCGAGTTGAAGCTGCCGTCCACCGCGGCCATGGCCGTTCCCGTGCCTGGATCGCCCGGCGTTGGCCCGCCCTGGCGCACCAGATAGAGCTCGGCCGCGGCGATGGCCTGGCTGCCGTTCTGCGTGTCGTTGATCTGCGCGCTGACGGTGAGCGAGCCGCCCGAGGGCAGGCTGGCCGGGCTGGCCGCCACCGTGCGCGCGTCCGGCCCGTAGACCCGCATGTAGGGCCGGTCGGAGATGGTCGCGGCATATTTCAGCAGGGGCAGCATGTTGTTGATGATATTGGGCAGCAGGCTGCACGACGTAAAGAAATCGTTGCCGTCCAGCTCGATGACGTAGGCCGGCATGCCCAGCTCGCCGTAGGCCCAGTCCCGGGTGTTGCCGCTGACCGGGTAGAGGGAATACTGCCAGTTGTAGGTTGGCGAGGTGGTGAACGTGCGCATCTTCTGCACGATGGCCACCAGTTGGGCGTTGTTCGGCGCCAGCGCCGTGGTCCAGCCCCAGGGCACCAAGATCATGCCGCCGCTGACCACGTTGTGCAGATTGATCAGAAAGCCGGTGGTGTCGGCCGGGGCGGGGTCGTTGTCGCCGGGCGGGCGCTGGTCAGGGATGATCGAACGCACGAAGTTCTCGTAGGCCAGAATCTCAGGCTCGGAGCCGGCCGACGGGCCGCGGTAGTCCTGCTCGCAGACCACTGTGCTGCCGCCGCCGGAGATGTTCCACTTGAAGATGTGGTTGCGGTTCAGATCGATGCCGTACTGGCTGCTGCTGGTGGGCGGCCAGGCGCAGGCGGCCGAGCCGTTGATGCTGTTGTTGCCGTTCTTGCGCCAGTACCAGGGGTTGCCGGTGTAGGGCGGCTCGGTGCCCAGCCCCAGCTCCACCAGCGCGCGGCCGTCCGGATTGCTGGTCAGCGCCACGTAGATCTCGCGCTGGTCCAGCAGCCAGGTGATGTTGGCATCCACGCCATAGCCGCCCACCAGGGTCTCGATGAAGGCCTTGGCCAGCTCTGGCGTGGGAATCTCGCGCGCGTGGATGCCGCCGTCGGTGAAGAAGCGGCCGGTCTTGGGACCTGCGGCCAGCTCGTTGGTGATGCGCGCCACCAGCAGATCGTGGCCGCCCAGAGTTTGCCCGCCGGTGGTGGTGCAGCCCCCCTGCTGCTTGCACCACGAGTCGCCGTAGTCGATCACCTCGACGAAGTTCGGATGCGCTGTTTCATAGCTGGTCAGCCAGGCATACAGCGTGTCCAGCCGGTTGTAGCAGGCCGGCCAGGCCGTGGGCGCGTCGGGCGCGGGACCAAGCACGGTCACGCTGTAGCCCAGGCCGCGCAGCTTGTCGATCTCGTCCTGCGTCAGGATCACCTGGGTTGCGCCGGCCGCCAGCGCATCGTCCCATTCAGGCAGCAGCTTAGCCAGCGCGGCCGCCTCCGCGCCGCTCTGGATCGTCAACTGGACGGTGAAACGCGGCTCGGGCAGCGATTGGGGCTGCGGCCCGACTTCCTGCGCGAGGGGCGCGGCCGCGGCAGGCAGGGTGGAGAGGATCAACAACGCGGCCAGCAAGGCCGCCGCGACAGATGAACGAATCATGGGCTGCTCCTTCGAGTGCAAGTGTGGTGGGGCGATCGCATGATTGTACGCAAAATGCGCCGCCGGGCAAGGCCACGATTGAGCATTGCGTGGTCCGTCATTTTGCCAGCAAAAAGGGATATGCTATACTGCCGCCATCTACAATCGGAGGGTTATCTCTTGGAAAAACGCCTTGCTCGATCCTATCAACTTGAAACTCCGCCGCAGGTCAAGAAAAGCGACAGCCGCGGCAGCAACCAGGTGCCACGTGATCTGGTCCTGGCGTTGATGGTGCAAGGGTACCCGTTGGAAGAGCTGCTGGAGTTTTTCCCGATGTTCACCCTGGACCAGTTGATGATGCTGCTGGATGAGGATATCATCCACTGATTGTGTGACTTGAACAGTGGCAATCAAAAGGCCCTGGCGGAAGCCAGGGCCTTTTGATTGGGGTGTCCAGCCCGGGCTGACAGTCCTTCGGCGGACTGTCAGTCCGGCGCCAAGGCAACAGACGTCATGCCACCCTGTCCAAGAACTCCAGCACCACCCGATTAAAGGCCTCCGGCTGGTCGAGAGGCGTGGCGTGACCTGAATTGGCGATGATCTCCAGCCGGCTGCCAGGGATGCGCTCTGCCAACAACCGCTTGCTGGCCAGCGGCACAGTCGTATCCCCGTCGCCAGCCACCACCAGCGTCGGGCAGTGGATCTCTCCCAGCCGGTCGCGCAGATCGAGCCGGATGATGGCCCACAGCGCCGCCCGGTAGGCTCGCAGGTCGTTGCCTGCAATGCGTTGGGCCGTTTCGCGGCGCAGCGCGGCCTGTTCTGGCCGCGGAAAGAGCCGCTCTGCCACGCCTTGGGCGACGGCGTCCATGTCGCCCAGGTAGAGGGCCGCCATCCGGCGCAGCCCCATCAGCCGCGACTGCCAGCTGCCGGACGTGAAGCGGGCCGCGGTGTTGACCAGAATCAGGCTGCGCACCAGGTGGGGAGAGTCCAGCGCCAATTGCTGCGCCACCGCGCCGCCCAACGAAAGGCCCAGCACGTGCGCGGGGTGCGCGCCGGTCAGCGTCAGCAGCCGCGCCACATCGGCCGCCAGCAGGGGCATGTCATAGGGGCCGGGCGGCTTGGGCGACGAGCCGTGGCCGCACAGGTCCACGGCCACCGTGCGATAGCGCGGGACAAGGGCCAGCAGTTGCATCGGCCAGTCGTTGCGGCTGCTGCCCAGTCCGTGCAGCAAGAGCACAGGCGGGCCGTGGCCAGCTTCGCCGTAGGCCAGATCGACGGGGTTCGTTGAGTGTGTGACCATGACTGGACGTCTCCACAGGTGCGTGTTAGGCCGGCCTTGCAGCCTCCCTGCATCTTACAGCACCCTACGGCTGGCGTCAACCGGCGTATGCTTGGAGAATTCGGAAGTGGCCGGGCCGCGCGTCTGACGCGGTGCGCCCCGACGCCCGGCCACTTCCGAATTCTTAAGACCGGTTCTTGGCGCTTGTCTGCCTGCGTGGTACAATGCGCCGCTATGCAGGATGTTACCACCCCCCCGTCGTCACGCGTGATCGTTTTTGAAAGGCGGTCGACGGGTTGAGCTTCGAGCAGGTCGGCCGCATCGCGGCCCTGACCC
>JAJTXO010000449.1 GCA_021463315.1 Caldilineales bacterium
CCTGCCTTCGACATAGCGGGCATCGCCGCGGGCGCGCTGCGCTTTCCGGTCGGCCATTTCCTGCTGGCCTGCACCGCCGGCAAGACTATCCGCATGGTGCTGGTGGCCTACGCCGGCGCGGGGCTATTGCCGCAGCTTGCCAAGTGGCTGATGTAGGGGCTGCGCCGGCGCAACAGTTTGACTCTGCCCGCCAGCTACGCTATAATCGGCGCAATTGAACACGAACAACGACTGTGAACCGGAGGAGTAAGCGGAACGCCGCCGCCAGAAAGGATGGGCCATCGGCTGAGAGCCCATCTCGACGTGAGCGCCGCTGAAGGTCGCCGGGGAGTCGATGGGACGAAGAGGGTGATCCGTGATCGGTAAACGGTGATCCGAGGTTAGATAGTCATCTGACCGTCTACCGTATACCGTTTACCGCATACCCCAGTAGGCCCAACCGGGTGTGCCCGTTATAGCACCTGAGTGGACAGGTTGTCCCCGCGCTCGGGCCGGTCTCAGACCGTGCCCGTCTGGGGTGTCTGTCAAACAAGGTGGTACCGCGAAAAAGCCTCTTTCGTCCTTGTGATGAAAGGGGCTTCTTTTGTAAAACGGGCTTTCCGATCGTTTGTTTACTCCGCGCCATGAGCCAACTCGACTACAAATTCTTCTATCGCCGCAGCCTGCCGCACTATCAATCACCCGGCGCCACGCTGTTTGTGACCATCCGGCTGGACGGGTCGCTTCCTCAAGCGGTCTTGATGGAATTGCAGGCAGAAGCACAGCGTGTTGAAGAGGCTCTGGCCAACATCGTCGATCCCGAAGCGCGCGCCGCACAAGCTGATGTCGAACAACGCCGGCTCTTCGGCCGCTGGGATCGCGCTCTGGACACGACAAATTCAGGTCCGTACTGGCTACGTCAGCCGGAGATCGCTCAGGTGGCCAGCGACAGCCTGCACTATTTGGACGGTCGTCACTACATTTTGGATGCCTTCAGCATCATGTCGAACCACGCCCACATCGTCTTCCAGCCAATACTGCAAGCCGACGGTCTGTACTGTCCACTTGCCAAGACGATGCATTCGTTCAAGCTGTATACCGCGCGACGGGCGAACATAATTCTGGGAAGGACCGGCCAGTTCTGGCACCATGAGCGCTACGATCATGAGGTTCGTAATGAAGCAGAGCGGCTACGAATCGTGCAATACGTTTTGAACAACCCGGTCAAGGCCGGTTTGGTAAGTGACTGGCGCGATTGGCCCTGGACCTACTGCAGACTTTCGTAGGACGATTTTCCAAATCGTCCGTCCCGCACCGACGCACACCCACGATTTGGAAAATCGTGGTACGGTCTGCGCAGTGGCAGCGCAC
This sequence comes from Caldilineales bacterium, assembly GCA_021463315.1. Taxonomy (GTDB): domain Bacteria; phylum Chloroflexota; class Anaerolineae; order JAAEKA01; family JAAEKA01; genus JAAEKA01. The sequence goes on from JAJTXO010000449.1 coordinate 1,351, forward strand.
GCCGCCGCCTCGTAGGACGATTTTCCAAATCGTCCGTCCCGCACCGGCGCACACCCACGATTTGGAAAATCGTGGTACGTTCTGCGCAGCGGCAGCGCACACCGCCGCCTCGTAGGACGATTTTCCAAATCGTCCGTCCCGCACCGACGCACACCCACGATTTGGAAAATCGTGGTACGGTCTGCGCAGCGGCAGCGCACGCCGCCGCCTCGTAGGACGATTTTCCAAATCGTCCGTCCCGCACCGACGCACACCCACGATTTGGAAAATCGTGGTACGTTCTGCGCACGCCGCACACCCACGATTTGGAAAATCGTGGTACGTTCTGCGCCACCGCCGCACACCCACGATTTGGAAAATCGTGGTACGATCTGCGCCACCGCCGCACACCCACGATTTGGAAAATCGTGGTACGATCCCCATGGAGATCAGCTATGTCCAACTCTTTCGACATGCCCAAAACCTATGACTTCGCGGCCGCGGAGCAGCGACTGTATGCCTGGTGGGAGGCGCAGGGCTGGTTCAAGCCTGAGGCGGCCGGCCCCGACGCGGAGCCCTTCGTGATCGCCATCCCACCGCCCAACGTCACCGGCGTGCTGCATCAGGGCCACGCGCTTTTCGTGGCGCTGGAAGATCTGATGACCCGCTACCAGCGCATGCGCGGCCGCGCGGCGCTGTGGGTGCCCGGCACCGACCATGCGGGCATCGCCACCCAGCTTCAGGTGGAGCGCAAGCTGCGCAACGAGGGCAGCAGCCGGGAAGAAATCGGCCGCGAGCGCTTTCTGGAGGCCTGCTGGGACTGGAAGGAAAAGCACCAGGGCGGCATCGTCGGCCAGTTGCGCCGCCTGGGCGCCAGCTGCGACTGGGAGCGCGAGCGCTTCACCCTGGACGACGGCCTGAACCGCGCGGTGAACGAGGCCTTTGTGCGTCTGCACCGCATGGGGCTGGTCTACCAGAGCGAATACATCGTCAACTGGTCGCCCGGCTTGCAGACCGCGGTCAGCGATGTGGAGGTGGAGTACACCGAGGAACAGGGCACGCTCTATTACTTCAAATACCCCATCGCCGGCGCCAGGCTGGAGGACGGGCCGGGCCAGGGCTACATCCCGGTGGCCACCACGCGTCCGGAGACGATTCTGGCCGACACGGCCGTGGCTGTCCATCCCGACGACGAGCGCTACCGCCACCTGATCGGCAAGACCTGTCTGGTACCCATGCTCAACCGCACCATTCCGGTGATCCACGACACCTACGTCAGCATGGAGTTCGGCACCGGCGCGCTGAAGATCACCCCGGGTCACGATCCCAACGACTTCGAGATCGGCCAGCGCCACGGCCTGCCCATCGTCAACGTCATGAACAAGGACGCCACCCTCAACGACGAGGCCGGGCCCTACGCGGGCATGGAGCGCTTCGCGGCGCGCAAGAAGCTGTGGGCCGACATGCAGGCGGCCAGCCTGACGATCAAGGAAGAGCCCTACACCATGACCGTGCCGCGCGCCCAGCGCGGCGGCGAAGTGATCGAGCCGCTGATCAGCAAGCAGTGGTTCGTCAACACCGAAAGCATGGCCTCCTTGGGGCTGGCCGCGGTGCGCAGCGGCCGCATCCGCATCATCCCGGAGCGCTTCACCAAGGTCTACTACCACTGGTTGGAGAATCTGCGCCCCTGGTGCGTCAGCCGCCAACTCTGGTGGGGCCATCGCATCCCGGCCTGGTACGGGCCGGACGGCCAGGTGTTCGTGGCGCGCAGCGAAGCCGAGGCCCACGCCGCGGCGACCCAGCACTACGGCCAGCCCACCGCGCTGGAGCAGGACCCCGACGTGCTGGACACCTGGTTCAGCTCTGGCCTGTGGCCCTTCAGCACCCTGGGCTGGCCCGACGACACGGCCGACCTGCGCCGCTACTATCCCACCGACGTGCTGGAGACCGGCTACGACATCCTCTTCTTCTGGGTGGCGCGGATGGTGATGCAGGGGCTGCTCTATACCAACGACATCCCCTTCCACACCGTCTACCTGCATGGCCTGGTGCGCGACGAGCAGGGCCGCAAGATGTCCAAGACCTACAACAACGTCATCGACCCCATCGAGGTGATGGACCAGTTCGGCGCGGACGCCTTGCGCTTCACCCTGCTCACCAGCTCCACGCCGGGCAACGATATGAACCTGAGCCTGGAGCGCATCCGCGCCAACCGCAACTTCGCCAACAAGATCTGGAACGCGGCCCGCTTCACCGTGACGAATCTGGGCAAGCTGGCGGGGGAGGGGGAGCGGCTATCGGTGATCGGCAATCAGTCATCGGACGCCGACCACCGATCACCGATCACCGATTACGGATCCCCGTTCACCGATCACCACTCCCTGGCCGACCGCTGGATCATCAGCCGGCTGCATGGCACCGTGGCCGAGACCACGCGGCTGTTCGACAGCTATCAGTTCGGCGAGGCGGGCCGGCAGGCCTACGAATTCCTGTGGGGCGACTTCGCCGACTGGTACATCGAGGCCGCCAAGGGACAACTGGCCGGCGGCGGGCCAGCCGCGGCGCACACCGCCGGCGTGCTGGTGCATGTGCTGGACCAGACGCTGCGCCTGCTGCATCCCTTCATCCCCTTCGTCACCGAGGACATCTGGCAGAATCTGAAGGCCGCAGCCGAAGCAGCCCTCCCCCTGCTCGGGCCGGTCTCCGACCAAGCCCTCCCCCTGCTCGGGCCGGTCTCCGACCAAGCCCTCCCCCTGCTCGGGCCGGACTCCGACCAAGCCCACC
>JAJTXO010000045.1 GCA_021463315.1 Caldilineales bacterium
ACCGGGGTCGAGACTTCCGAAGTCTGCGCAGGTTTGTTCAAAACGAGCTCACAGTCCATAAGACTTCGGAAGTCTTCCCCCTCTATTGAGATGATACACGACAAGTCTGTTGATCATGAGGTAGACCTTGGCGAAGCGAAAGAACATGGCAACGGCAGCCGAGACAAGCGCGGCCACCGTCGGCTACGAGGCGCAGCTCTGGCAGATGGCCGACGCGCTGCGCGGCAGCATGGACGCGGCCGAGTACAAGCACGTCTGTCTCGGCCTGCTCTTCCTCAAGTATATCTCCGACGCCTTCGAGGAGCAGCACGCCGCGCTGCTGGCCGAGCAGGCGCAGGGCGCCGACCCGGAGGATCCCGACGAGTACCGCGCGCTCTCGATCTTTTGGGTGCCGCCCGAGGCGCGCTGGCAGCACCTCAAGGCCCAGGCCAAGCAGCCCACCATCGGCCAGTTGGTGGACGACGCGATGGCCGGCATCGAACGCGACAATCCGGCGCTCAAGGGGGTGCTGCCCAAGGAGTACGCCCGCCCCGCGCTCGACAAGACGCGCCTCGGCCAGTTGGTCGACATGATCAGCAACATCAAGGTCGGCGACGAGGCCAGCCGCGCCAAGGACGTGCTCGGCCGCGTCTACGAATACTTTCTCTCGCAGTTCGCCAGCGCCGAGGGGAAGAAGGGGGGCGAGTTCTACACGCCGCGCTGTGTGGTCAAGCTGCTGGTCGAGATGCTCGAACCCTACCGCGGCCGCGTCTACGACCCCTGCTGCGGCTCCTCGGGCATGTTCGTGCAGTCGGTGGAGTTCATCCGCGCCCACGCGACTGGAAACGGCAATCCTTCGGCTTGGCTCAGGACAGGCTCCGGGAAGGCTCGGCCCGACATCTCGATCTACGGCCAGGAGTCGAACTACACCACCTGGCGGCTGGCCAAGATGAACCTCGCCATCCGCGGCATCGACGGCCAGATCGCCCACGGCGACACCTTTCACAACGATCGTCACCCCGACCTCAGGGCCGACTTCATCCTTGCCAACCCGCCGTTCAACGTTTCCGACTGGGGCGGCGAGCGGCTGCGCGACGACAGGCGCTGGCAGTACGGCGCGCCGCCCAAAGGCAACGCCAACTTCGCCTGGGTGCAGCACATCGTCCATCACCTGGCGCCCGCGGGCGTGGCCGGCTTCGTGCTGGCCAACGGTTCGATGTCGTCGAACCAGTCGGGCGAGGGGGAGATCCGCAGGAACCTGATCGAGGCCGACCTGGTGGACTGCATGGTGGCGCTGCCGGGCCAGCTCTTCTACTCGACGCAGATCCCGGCCTGCCTCTGGTTCCTCGCGCGTGACAGAAGGAACGGGAAATTCCGCGACCGCCGCGGCGAGGTGCTCTTCATCGACGCGCGCAAGCTTGGCCGCATGGTGGATCGCACCCACCGCGAGCTGACCGACGAGGACGTGGCCCGCATCGCCAGCACCTACCACGCCTGGCGCGGCGAGCAGGAGGCAGGCGAATACGCCGACGTGCCCGGCTTCTGCAAGAGCGCGTCGCTGGACGAGGTGCGCCAGCACGGCCACGTGCTCACCCCCGGCCGCTACGTCGGCGCGGAGGCGCAGGAGGAGGACGGCGAGCCGTTCGACGAGAAGATGCAGCGCCTGGTCGCCACGCTGCGCCAGCAGCAGGCCGAGGCCGCGAAGCTCGATGCGGCGATTGCTGCGAATCTGACGGAGCTTGGTTTATGGGAAGTGACGCGATGACGCCGCAAGCGCTGCATCAACTGATCGCGGCCGGTGAAACCCTCGCGGTCGAATTCAAGGGCGAAGCCCGCGTGCCGCTCAACGATCGTGACCTCGTCGAAGCCATCGTGTGCCTCGCCAACCGGGCCGGGACTGAACCCGCACGACTGCTCGTCGGCGTGGAAGACGACGGCCGCATCACCGGCGCGCGGCCCCGGCATGGCGGGGCGACCGACCCTGTCAGAGTCGCCGCCTTGATCGCCAACCGCACCCGTCCCTCGATTGCCGTACAGGTGGAAAGTGTGACGGTCGATGGCCAAGCGGTGCTCGCCATCGAAGTGCCAGTGCAAATTCAGCCGGTGGCCAGCAGCGATGGCGTCTTTCTGCGGCGCACGCTGGGCGGCGATGGCAGGCCTGCCTGCGTGCCGATGGATGGCTACGCCGTGCAGTCGCTGCAGGCCGATCGCCGCCTACTTGACCCGTCGTCGCAGATCGTCGCTGACGCGCGCTGGGAGCACCTCGATCCTCTGGAGTTCGAGCGTTTTCGGCGCAGTGTGCGCGAGCGCCGCGGCCGCAGCGATGAGTCGCTGCTTGATCTACCCGACCTGGAGTTGGCCAAGGCACTGGGTGTCGTCGATGCCAATAGCCATGTGCATGGCATACGGCTGGCCGCGCTGCTGCTGTTCGGCAAGGAAGACGCCCTACGCCGCTTCGTCCCGGCGCACGAGGCCGCCTTCCAGACACTGCGCGGGCTAGAGGTGGAAACCAACGACTTCTTCCGCTGGCCCCTGCTGCGTGTAATGGAAGAGATCGAGGCCCGCATCCGTGCGCGTAACCGCGAGCAGGAATTGATGGTAGGGCTGCTTCGGGTCGGCGTACCCGACTACGCAGAGCGAGCGCTGCGCGAAGCACTGGCCAATTCGCTCATCCACCGCGACTACCAGCGGCTGGGCGCCGTCCACTTCCAGTGGCACCTCGGGCACATCGAGATCAGCAATCCGGGCGGACTGCCGGAAGGGGTGCGCCTCGACAACCTGCTCGTCACTGCGCCGCGCCCGCGCAATCCGCTGCTGGCCGACGCCTTCAAGCGCGCTGGCCTCGTCGAACGCACCGCGCGCGGCATCGATATGATCTTCTACGAACAACTGCGCAATGGCCGCCCGGCGCCGTCCTATGCGCGCAGCGACGCGACCGGTGTCGTCGTGTCGATACCTGGCGGCGAAGCGAACCTTGATTTCGTGCGGCTGCTCGTCACCGAGGCCCGGAACGGCCGGGTGCTCGGGCTGGACGAGATGCTGATCCTCAATGCGCTGTGGCAGGAACGCAGCCTCACGACCGACGACGGTGCGCGCCTCACCCAGAAGCCGGGTGCTGAAACGCGCGCGACGCTGCATGGCCTGGTGGAAGCGGGGCTCATCGAAGAGCGAGGCCAGAAGAAAGGCCGCACCTGGCATCTTTCTGCGGCGGCCTACCGCGCCCTCGGCGACAGGGCCGGCTACGTGCGCCAGCGCGGCTTCGAGTCGCTGCAGCAGGAGCAGATGGTGCTGCAATACGTGGAAAAGCACGGACGAATCACGCGGCGAGAAGCCGCGGACCTGTGCCGATTGGCCTCCCATCAAGCCCGGGATCTGCTCGCCCGGCTCGTTGGGCGCGAGAAATTGGTGATGATCGGTGCGCAGAAGGGAGCGTATTACGTGCGACCGTCCAATTATTTGGAGGACTCCAAATCCGATGCTGTCGGCTCCAAAAAAGACGCCAAATCGTCCAGAAAACCAGTTGACGATTCAGCGGGGAATGGGCAATGAGGACTGAAAATGCACGCGTGCATTTGTTCGCACGGCACGTCCATTCACAGGCCGAGGCCACGATGCTCGATGCGGCGATTGCTGCTAACCTGAAGGAGCTTGGGTATGGCCTATCGGAATAACGAGCCGCACAACGACTTCGAGGCGATCCACCCCTTCGTGGATGGCAGCGGCCGCGCTGGACGCATCCTCGACATCTTGACGCCAGTGCAGGCGGGGCTGATTGAGGGGATGAAAACGCGTTGGACAGGAGACGATATGCCGACAAAACCGCAGTTTCGTCAGCATATTCCAGCGATATACCGGCGTTGTCGGCATATCAACCAAGGCGATCACGCGCACAGCGCGGGCTTCGACAAGCTCGACACGGCTGAGCCCGCCGAAGTCAGCCGCCGGGAGCACGCGCCGTTGCCTGAGTACGTGCCGTTCCCGCTGCCTGGGCCTGTCGAAGGCAGCGGCCCCAACCTGAAGGAGCTTGGATATGGCGGGTGAGTGGCGCGAGTGCGCGCTTGGCGAGCTGATCGATGTGAAGCATGGGTTCGCATTTCCAGGTGAGTTCATTCACGACAAGCCGCGAGGCGACGTGTTGCTAACGCCGGGCAACTTCGCAATCGGCGGTGGGTTCAAAGACGACAAGCTTAAATACTACGACGGGCCGGTTCCCGACGACTTCGTTCTAGCGGAAGGCGATTTACTCGTCACGATGACCGATCTAAGCAAGCAGTCAGACACTCTGGGCTATCCGGCCTTCGTACCTTCGCGCTCCGATGGTCGACGCTATCTACACAACCAACGACTCGGCAAAGTTCTTGTGAAGGACAAATTGGGGATCGACACCAAGTACCTTCACTACCTCTTGTGCAGCACCGGTTATCGACATGAAGTTCTCGCAAGCGCTACGGGTACGACCGTCAAGCACACGTCGCCGGAACGGATACAACGCTTCAGGTTCGCCAGGCCGCTGCTCCCCGAGCAACGCGCCATCGCCCACATCCTCGGCACACTGGACGACAAGATCGAGCTGAACCGGCGGATGAGCGAGACGCTGGAGGCGATGGCGCGGGCGCTCTTCAAATCGTGGTTCGTGGACTTCGACCCCGTCCGCGCCAAGCTTGCCCTGAGCAAAGCCGAAGAAGCCGAGGGCCGCCCTTCGACTGGCTCAGGGCAGGCTCTCCCCGGCCTCCCCCAGCCCCTGGCCGATCTCTTCCCCGCCCGCTTCGTCGACTCCGAACTCGGCGAGATTCCGGAGGGGTGGGAGGTGAAGAGCCTCGATGAGATTGCACGATTCCTCAACGGCCTTGCGTTGCAGAAATTTCCGGCTGTTGACGGCGCTTCGTTACCGGTCATCAAGATTGCACAGTTGCGGGCGGGTAACTCGGTCGGCGCCGATCGCGCGAGCGCGAGCATCGACCCCGACTTTATCGTGGCCGACGGCGACATTCTCTTTTCGTGGTCCGGCTCGCTGGAGTGCGTACTGTGGGCGGGTGGCCCGGGGGCGTTGAACCAGCATCTGTTCAAAGTTACCTCGACACAGTACCCACGCTGGCTCTGCTACCTCGGGGTACATGCGCATCTTGACGACTTCCGACACATTGCTGCGGGCAAAGCAACGACGATGGGTCACATCCAGCGTCATCATCTCTCAGATGCCAAGGTTGTGGTGCCGCTTGCGGCGCTATTGGAAGCAATGAGTGAGCAGCTCGACCCATTGATTGAATCGCTCTGGAAACGCGAGCGCGAATCCCGCACCCTCGCCGCCCTGCGCGACGCGCTGCTGCCCAGGCTGATCTCCGGCGAGCTGCGCATCGAGGATGCCGAGCGCTTCATCGGGAGGGTCTGCTGATGGACGGACCAGCCGGCAGCGAGATCCTGGTTGACGAGGCTCCAGCCGGTGCGGTCAGGATCGAGGACGCGTCGCTATGAGTGCTTTCACCGAATCCGTCGTCGAACAGGCCGCCCTGGCCTGGCTGGAGACCGTGGGCTGGCGCATCGTGTACGGCCCTGATATCGCGCCCGACATGCCGGGGGCCGAACGGGCCAACTACGGCGAGGTGGTGCTGGCGCAGCGGCTGCGCGACGCGCTGGCCCGGCTCAATCCCGCCTTGCCCGCCGAGGCACTGGAGGATGCCTTCCGCAAGCTCACCCGGCCCGAGGGCGCGGATCTGCTCCAGCGCAACCGCGCGCTGCACCGCCTGCTGGTGGACGGCGTGACCGTGGAATACCGCACGCGCGCGGGCGAGCTGCGCGGCGCACAGGCGCGGGTGATCGACTTCGACAAGCCCACGGGCAACGACTGGCTCGCCGTCAACCAGTTCAGCGTCAGCGAGAACAAGCACAATCGCCGGCCGGACGTGGTGCTCTTCGTCAACGGCCTGCCGCTGGCGGTGCTGGAGCTGAAGAACGCGGCCGACGAGAACGCGACGATCTGGAGCGCCTTCCAACAGCTCCAGACCTACCAGGCCGAGATCCCCTCGCTCTTCGCGGCCAACGGGGTGCTGGTCGTCTCCGACGGCGTCGAGGCGCGGGTCGGCGCGCTGGGCGCGGGGCGCGAGTGGTTCAAGCCGTGGCGCACGATTGCGGGCCAGCGCCTGGCCGACAGCCATCTCCCCGAGCTGCAGGTGGTGATCGAGGGGGTGTTCGCGCCCGAGCGTTTTCTCGACCTGGTGCGCGACTTCCTGGTCTTCGAGGACGACGGCAGCGGGCGGCTCGTCAAGAAGCTGGCCGGCTACCATCAGTTCCACGCCGTGCAGGTGGCTGTGACAGAGACGCTGCGCGCGGCCGAGCTGGCCCGGGCAGGCCGGCTCGGCGAGGCGGCCGGGCGCTATGAAGCGGGCCGCAGGCCGGGCGGCGAGCCGGGCGACCGCCGCGTCGGCGTGGTGTGGCACACCCAGGGCTCGGGCAAGAGCCTGACCATGGCCTTCTACGCCGGCCGCATCGTGCGCGAGCCAGCCATGGAGAACCCGACCCTCGTCGTGCTCACCGACCGCAACGACCTCGACGACCAGCTCTTCGGCGTCTTCTCCCGCTGCCAGGAGCTGCTGCGCCAGCCGCCCGTGCAGGCCGCCTCGCGCGCCCATCTGCGCGAGCTGCTCTCGGTGGCGGCGGGCGGCGTGGTTTTCACCACCATCCACAAGTTCTTCCCTGAGAGCCAGGACGACCGGCTGCGCGCTGGGCTGGCCGCCCCGCACCCGCCGCTCTCCGAGCGCCGCAACATCGTGGTGATCGCCGACGAGGCGCACCGCAGCCAGTACGATTTCATCGACGGCTACGCGCGCCACATGCGCGACGCCCTGCCGCATGCCTCCTTCATCGGCTTCACCGGCACGCCGATCGAGCTCAAGGATGCCAACACGCGTGCGGTTTTCGGCGACTACATCAGCGTCTACGACATCCAGCGCGCCGTGCAGGACGGGGCCACGGTGCCGATCTACTACGAGAGCCGGCTGGCGAAGCTGGCGCTGGACGAAGGGGAGCGGCCGAGGATCGATCCCGACTTCGAGGAGGCCACCGAGGGCGAGGAGGTCGAGCGCAAGGAGAAGCTCAAGAGCAAGTGGGCGCAGCTCGAGGCGGTGGTCGGCGCGCAGAAGCGGCTCGAGCTGGTGGCGCGGGACATTGTCGAGCACTTCGAGCAGCGGCTGGAGGCGATGGAGGGCAAGGCGATGGTGGTCTGCATGAGCCGGCGCATCTGCGTCGAGCTGCACCGCGAGCTGGTGAAGCTGCGGCCCGCCTGGCAGGAGGAGGAGGACGACCGCGGCGTGATCAAGGTGGTGATGACCGGCTCCGCCGCGGATCCGCCGGACTGGCAGGCGCACATCCGCAACAAGCCGCGCCGCGAGGCGCTGGCCCACCGCTTCCGCGCCGCGGCCGATCCGCTGCGCATCGTGCTGGTGCGGGATATGTGGCTCACCGGCTTCGACGCGCCCAGCCTGCACACCATGTACATCGACAAGCCGATGGCCGGCCACGGCCTGATGCAGGCCATCGCGCGCGTCAACCGGGTCTTCAAGGACAAGCCGGGCGGGCTGGTGGTGGACTATCTCGGCCTCGCGCCCGAACTCAAGGCGGCCCTCGCCACCTACACCGAGAGCGGCGGCACTGGCCGCACCGCGCTCGATCAAAACGAGGCCGTGGCGGTGATGCTGGAGAAGTACGAGGTGTGCTGCGGGCTGTTCCACGGCTTCGACCGGTCGAAATGGACGACCGGCACAGCGGCCGAGCGTCTGGCGCTGCTGCCGGCCGCCCAGGAGCAGATCCTGCGCCAGGAGAACGGCAAGGAGCGCTGCGTCGACGCGGTGCGTGCGCTTTCGCTGGCCTTCGCGCTCGCGGCGCCGCACGCCGAGGCGCTGCGCATCCGCGACGATGTGGCCTTCTTCCAGGCGGTGCAGGCTGTGCTGGCCAAGCGCGCACCGGGCGACGCGCGGCCGCAGGAAGATCTCGATCACGCCGTGCGCCAGATCATCGCGCGCGCGGTCGCGCCGGAAGGGGTCATGGACATCTTCGCGGCGGCCGGTCTGCAGAAGCCCGACATCTCCATCCTCTCCGACGAGTTCCTGGCCGAGGTGCGCGACATGCCGCAGCGCAACCTGGCGGTGGAGCTGCTGCAGAAGCTGCTCAAGGGTGAACTTGCGACCCGCCGGCGCAAAAACGTCGTGCAGGCGCGCTCCTTCGCCGAGATGCTGGAGCAGACCATCCGCCGCTACCAGAACCGCGCTATCGAAGCCGCGCAGGTGATCGAGGAGCTCATTGGCCTGGCCAGAGAGATGCGGGAGGCGAGCGCGCGCGGCGAGGTGCTGGGCCTGTCCGAGGAGGAGCTGGCCTTCTACGACGCGCTGGAGACCAACGACAGCGCGGTCCAGATGCTGGGCGACGAGACGCTGCGAGCGATCGCCCGCGAGCTGGTGAAGACGGTGCGCAACAACGTCACCATCGACTGGACGCTGCGCGAGAATGTCCGCGCGCAGCTGCGCGTGCTGGTCAAGCGCATCCTGCGCAAGCACGGCTATCCGCCGGACAAGCAGGAGCAGGCGACGCAGACCGTCCTGGAGCAGGCCGCGCTGCTGTCGGCGGAATGGGCGGTGGCATGAAAGGGGCGTCTGCCGTTGAACCAAGCGCCGAGCGCGGGTGAGGAGGCTGCTGCGCGCCTGGCAGAGCAGCGAGCAACGGCCGTTCTTGGCGCTGGACGAAACGCGCCATCGGTGTTAGAATGGCCGCCAGCGACGACTGGGCGCCGGTTATCCAGTCAACGGCAATCCGCACTTTCGCCCAGCGCTGTCTCCGCATAACATGCCCACAGAGGGTGATATGCGGCGAGCCTTCCGCCTATCCACCCGCAGAGGGCCAAAAAGCGGAATAGCGAGCCGGCGAGATCAAACGACCGGCATTCCCGCGAATCAGTAGTTAGGCGCACAAACCCAAAGCACAATGAGCGATAGCGAGAGAATGTATGGCAAAAATAGTGATGATTATTGCGCCTGAAAGATTCAGAGATGAAGAATTGTTCATTACGAAAGAAGAACTTGAGAAGGCTGGGCATGAGACAGCTATTGCAAGTAGCGTCAAGGGAATTTGTCCTGGCTCTCGTGGCGGCTTTGCAACCGCAACTCTGACGCTGAATGAAGTTAAAGCGAGTGATTATGACGCCGTAGTATTTGTTGGGGGTGGCGGATCCAAAATATATTACGCTAACGAAGAAGCCTTGCGTATTGCAAAAGAAATGCACAAGAAAAAAACGGTGGTTGCGGCTATTTGTCTCGCTCCAGTAATTTTGGCAAATGCTGGAATTCTCAAGGGAAAAAACGCCACTGTCGCAGGCACTGAAGCCAAGACAATAGAAAGCAAGGGCGCAAAATATACCGAACCTGGGGTTACTGTGGATGGTAATATTGTTACAGGCAATGCCCCCAAGAGTTGAAGATTGTTTGGGCAGAAAATCAACGAATTATTGAAGGCACGTGGTTTTTGAGTCAGATGTAAAATTTCAGCATGTTAACGGTGTCATCTTTTATCCACCATCGAGTCTAGCGTTCCGTGAGTGCGCCTAACAAAGCGTGCAGTGGATGGTGGGGATTCTGCGGCTTCGAGAAGCATTTTTCTCGCTTCGGGTTTTTCCTGCTCTCAAACCTTATCCCAGCCCGCCCGCCAACCACTAACGCCAGCCGTTAGGCGGCTTGTGATGCCTTACAGCAGACGTGAATTTGTTACAGCAACAGCGGTCGGAGTTCTTACTCTGGCCTTGCCCGCTTGTGCTTCTCACATTGGAGAAACTTCTATGTACGGTCTGATCGGAAAGATGAAAGCTGTCCCAGGACAGCGCGACGCTTTGATCTCCATCCTGCTGGAGGGTGTCTCAAGCATGCCAGGCTGCCTGAGCTATGTAGTCGCTCAAGACCCTGCAGATACAGATGCAATCTGGGTCACGGAGGTTTGGGATAGCCAAGCGAGCCACAAAGCCTCGTTGTCGTTGCCGTCGGTCAAAGATGCTATCTCGCGCGGCAAGCCGCTCATTGCCAGCTTCGACAAGTACATAGAAACTGTCCCGGTGGGCGGGCACGGTATCAAGGCCGCCGCCTAACGTCTGAGTTAAGCCGACAGGATGGCTGATACCAAGGTGCGAACCGTTGAGGTCGAACTCGCCGAACCACACCGCCACATCGCCGCCGACTGGCCCTCTTTTCGATTATCAAATGGCCCTGTTTTCGTTTGACAAGAACAGCCAGCCACGTAGCTGATGCTGGCCGTTGGTCTCAGCGCCAGGCGCAGGTGAGATGAGCCTGCGCTTTTTGATTGCCGATTTCCCGCGATGGGTGGGTGGGGCGGATCATGCGCTCTCTCTTTGAGCACGATCACAGCGCTGATCATCCCGTGGGCCGGTTCCATTTCTGTTGACAGACTCCTCTCGCAGTGCTACAATCGCCGCAACTACGACCTTGCGCCGCGGTCCTTCTCAGCGACACCTCTGTCAGCCGCAGGTCCAGATAGTGGAGCTTGTCTGCTATCATCGGGCTTAGTTCAACTCAAGATCATGTGGCGGCTTTTCCCTCGACAACCGCCCATCCGCCATGGTGACTGGCTTTGCCATCCTGGTTGTGTGCTTGCCGCTAGCGCGCCACATGAATCTCTTATTCCGTTGGGCGGCGTCGGCCATGGGAACCATCCATTATAAGTTTGGGCGCATGGGATCTCCTCGCAGCACTTTCTGAGGGACAATGCCTAAATGCTCTGGATGATCACAACTCTCCCACAACGGTATGCTTCAAAGTCGCTGATATTTCTGTGTGCTTGGATTCTCGCGTTGGCAGCTTGCAGTAGTCCCCCAACCCCTGCGGGTTACTTCAAGGTAGCGGTGATTGTGGACACCACTACCGATCCAGTCAGCCGGGAACAAGCAGAGGCTGTGCTCGCAATCGCCAACGAGAAATTCGTTGACCTGACCGGGTTTGGGTTACAGCTTGTCGGATTTGTTGAGCAGGATAGCGGCGTTTCCATGGAAGATCTCGTCACGGATTACATGAATCACCACGTAGACAACCTCCCCAACGGCATCCTGATTTTTTCAGTTGGGGACGAAGATCGGGCGAAAATCAACCGGGCTTATGCCCAGCAAATCCCCGCCCCGGAAGGATTCAGGAACACGTTCGTCTCGCCCTACCTGGGGGATGGGTATATGTACGTTGCCATCCTTCAATTCAACCACCGATATGCCGCCTGCGGCTATGTCGGCACCGACACCATCCAAAGTCCGGTCTCGAGTGGCGACGAATGTCGTGGGGTGGAGGGCGAGGTCTGCGTGGAGTGGCAGGGGATGCAGGTTTGCCCGGTTGCCTTGCCGTTCCTGAAGGGTCATACGCCCATTGACCTGGCTGCTGGTCCGGTCATCCATGAGTTCATGCACGCCTTTGGGGATAAAGGGCCGGACGATCACTACTCGAGCGAGGCTTGCCAAATCGCAATGGGGTGGGAGCCGGGTTATTACAATCTGGAAGAAACGGAATACTACAACGACTTTTGCCCGAACGTATATGACGTTTTTGCTGATTCATACCAACCTTAGTCAATTCACGTCGGCATCGCCACGGCTCGCCGCCCAACCACCGCATGCAGGCGACTCGCTCCGCTGCGCTTCGCTTGCTCCGCGAGCGCCTGATGCGGAACGTTGGCGGCCTCCACTGCGTCAAGGCCGGTTAGCACAAAGCCCATGGATCAGCGCAGGATGCGCACACCTCCTTCGGATATCATTCTGATTGGCCCGGTCAGAGCTGGCAAGAGCACGCTCGGCCGCCTGCTCTCTGAGGAGCTCGGCTGGCCCCAAGTATCGCTCGACGACGCGCGTTGGAACTACTATCGCGAGATTGGCTACGACGACACGCTGGCTCAGACCTTCCGACAACAAGGCGGCTTTCTGGCCCTGGTCCTCTACTGGCAGCAGTTCGATGCCCACGCCATCGAGCGCGTATTGTCAGAGCACTCCGGCTGTGTCTTCGATTTTGGGGCCGGCGCTGGGGCTTCTGAAAGCTTGGAGAGTTTGGCTCGAGTACAGAAGGTGTTGGCCCCTTACCCCAATGTGTTCCTGCTGCTGCCCTCAGCCAATCGCGAAGAATCGCTACAGATCCTGAAGGCCCGGGACGATCAGCCGCCCGCCGACCTCCGGTTCGATTTCAACCGTCGTTTTCTGGAGCGTGGCATCTATCACCGCCTGGCCAAACACACCGTTCTTACCGAGGGTAAGTCGCCGGAAGAAACCCGCGATGAGATACTTAACCTGGTAGTTCAGTGAAAAGCGGGCAGCCTAACATCGCGTGTAGCCGACCGCTTCGCGCTGCGCGCTCGCGGCGGTAAACGCAGGCGTTAGGCCAACTTCACTATCGCGTCGCGCCCCCGCTATGGCAATGCCTATTTGACGAAAGTGCGCCAATGGCGTATAGTCTTCCCCAACAGCTACACACTCAATATGAGCAACGGCATGGTCATCGTTGAAACCTCGATCTTCGCCCGGCAAGTGCAGGCATTGCTTACAGACGAAGAATATCGCGAACTGCAAACGGCCCTGGTCAATCGGCCGCAACTCGGATCGATCATTCCTGGGAGTGGCGGCTTGCGGAAGATGCGTTGGGCGTTGCCTGGCAGGGGCAAACGAGGCGGGGTGCGCGTGATCTACTTCTGGGCTGTGACTCAGGAACAGCTTCTCATGCTGTTCATGTATCCTAAGAGTGAACAAGACGATCTGACCGTCGCGCAAATAAAGATCTTGCGCACGATCGTGGAAGAGGAATATCCATGAAAGACGAGCTATTCGAGGAACTAGTAGCCAGTGTACGGGAGGGTGGCGCCATTCTGCGCGACGAAGTCGCGCCAGCGCGCAGGTTTATCATGGCTGGCCCAGACGTGAAGCGCATTCGCGCGAACTACAAGCTGTCGCAGAGTGAGTTTGCTGCTCTGATCGGGATCAGCGTCGCAACGCTGCGGAACTGGGAGCAAGGCCGCCGTACACCTGAAGGGCCAGCCCGCATCCTCCTCCAAGTGGCCGCGAAACACCCGGACGCGGTATGGGATGTCGTCCGTGCCGATGCATGAGAGTGGACATCAGGTGTGGTCGCCATCACAGGGGCCCAACATCCGCTTTCAGCCGACCGCCGGAGCTCGGCCGGTCAACCCGTCTGACGCCGGCACGCGCGGGAGATTGAACCTGTTGTGGAAACATTACAACCAGCGCACGTTCTTCCCCACACCTGGTCAGCCTTCTTCGTCCGCCACGGCAGTCTGACCCTCGTTCAGCAGCAGGCGATTCCCCCGATTCTCGACGGACACAACACCCTGGTCATCGCGCCCACCGCCTCGGGCAAGACGGAGGCGGTGATCGCGCCGCTGCTGGAGCGCCACGTGCTGGGCGCGGCCGCGGGCGTCGGCGACCCATCCGGCCTGCGCATCCTCTACATCTGCCCCACGCGCGCCCTGGTGCGCGATCTCTACGAACGGCTGGCCGCGCCGCTGGCCAGCTTGAGCGTGTCGCTGGGCATGAAGAGCGGCGACACCGGCCCGGTCTCGGCCAGCCAGCCGCCCACGGTGTTGATCACCACCCCCGAATCCACCGACTCGCTGCTGACGCGGGCGCCGCGACTGCTGGCCGGGCTGCAAGCCATCGTCCTGGACGAGATCCACCTCTTCGACGGCGGGGTGCGGGGCGATCACCTGCGCTGCCTGCTGCGCCGCATCGAGCAGGTGCGCCGCTACAGCCAGCAGC
>JAJTXO010000450.1 GCA_021463315.1 Caldilineales bacterium
CGGCACGCCAGGCCGTCCAGCGGCCGTCGGGGGCGCGGCCGTCGGCGCGACGGTGGGCGTGAAGGTGGGCCGCAGCGCCAGTTGGGGCCTGGGCGTAGGGGTTGGAATTTCGACCAACGAGTTGACCAGCGCACAGCCGGGCAGCAACAGAAGCACGGCCAGAGCGATGGCTAGGATGAGCTTGGGACTCCGCAAAAGGGACGACCTCCTGCCAAAAGTCGGTGACGCCGTTGCGTCACCCGTGCCGCTCCAGCCGGTTTCGCAGCGGCGGGAGCAAGAATCTGCCGGCCTTCAGCCCGACGTTTCTGGGCCACAGCGCGCCTGGCAGATGGTGCAGTATAGCACACGAAGAGCCGCGAGGGTAATCTGCCGCGGCTGCGGCTAACGGGTGTCGAAGAAGCTGACGTAGATCTCTTGGCCGCCGTGGGTCTCGAAGGTGACGGGCATGGAGAGCTCGTTGCCGTGGGCATCGGTGACGATGATCGTCCACTGGGCGTTGCCGGCCTCGGGTAGATACTCGTATTTCAGGTTGTACTCGCGGCGATTGCCCACCGGTGTGCCCACCACCGCGGGCGCGGAGAACTGGAAGCGCGGCTCGGTCAGACCTGGCTTGCTGACATCCACCCCGTTGCGCAGCACCTTCAAGCGCAGATTGGCGATGGGCGCGGTCAGCGGCGGCTCGCCGACGAAGGTCTTGAGCCAGATGGTCAGCCAGGTGTTGGTGGTGTCCCAGAGCTCAGGCCCCTCGGCCAACTGCACCGGGCGGAAGGGGCCAGGTGTGGCCGTGGGGATGGGGGTGTCCTGCGGCGTAGCGCTGGGGAAGGGGGTGGGCGGTAGGTCAGGCGGCGCTACGATGGGCACGGTGTCGGCTGGGCCGCCGGGCGCGGTGAGCTGCGTGGTGATCCAGCCTTGCTGGCCATTGATGCAGCAGATCTGCCACCAGGTGAAGGCCTCGTTGCGGGCGATGATGTCGTAGCGTTGGTCCTGGTAGGCCTGGCCGATGATCGGATAGGCCACGCTGGGGCCGCTGCGCACGTTGACAATCGGCGCCACCACCAGCACGTAGGGCGCGGGCGTGGGGGTTGGCGTGTCCACCGGCGTGGGCAGCGGCGTCCAGGTGCTGGTGGGGGTGGGTGTGTAGTAGGGGGTTTCGGTGGGCGTCAGGGTGGGGAAGGCCATGCCAGCCACCACGGTCATGGTGGCGATCTGGGCCGGCGACAGGCCGCCCACCGGCGACGGCGTCCAGGTGGGCAACGGGGGCAGCGGGGTGACGCTGGGCGTTGGCGTCGGCTCGCCGACCAGCATCTGGCCCAGGGAACAGCTCAGGCTGGTGGCCAGAAGCAGGATCATCAAGAGAGCCAGGCGCAGCCGGCCGGGGCTGTGGGGAGCGTGACGCATAGGTGACTTATCCAGGAAAGGAGGGAGGCGTCTTCGCCCGGCGTGGCTGGGCGTTGCGGTTGGTAGATGAAGGTGCGATGCCCTGCTGTGCAGCCATCGGCGCCGACGCGCCCAAGACGCCCGCCAGCGTGGCGCGGTTCCCTGGCCGACGGTGGCGGCATCCGGGGCCAGTCGTCCAGTATAGCACAGGCATACCTGCGCTCAAAATGGGGAGTGGAACTTGCCCTTTTCCTGTTTTTGGTGTATGATCTGCCCCGTGCAAGGATGCCGCCTGTTCGCCGGCGGCTGATTTTTTTCAGGAGCAGAGCAAAAAACCATGGAAGTATTGCTGAAACAAGACGTTAAGGGCGTCGGACACGCCGGCGACATCAAAAAGGTGGCCAGCGGCTATGCGCGCAATTTCCTCATTCCGCAGGGGCTGGCCATGCCCGCGGACAAAGGCGCGGCCAAGCAGGCCCAGCAGATCAAGGCCGCGGCCGCGCGCAAGCATGAGCGCGAGCGCGCCAACGCTGCCTCGCTGGCCGAGCGGATCAACGCGTTGAACCTGGTGTTCACGGCGCGCGCCGCGGACACCGGCCGTCTCTTCGGCTCGATTACCGCTTCGGACATTGCCGAGGCGATGGAAAAGAAGCTGGGTGCGGAGTTCAACAAGCGCCAGGTCAATCTGGAGCACCCCCTGCGGGATCTGGGCACGCATCAGGTGCCGGTGCATCTGTTGAGCGATGTGGTCCCCCAGGTCACGGTGGTGATCGAGCGCGAGGGCGAGGCCGAATAAGCGCTGCCCGACCGCGCCCGTGCTGTCGTCACAGAACCTCGCCCGACCTGGGCGGGGTTTTTGATTTGGGTGGTGTCATCTCAAAAAACCGGGGTCGAGACTTCCGAAGTCTTCCCCAATCTATTGAGATGATACTTTGGGTGCGCTGGAAAACCGGAGCTTCTGCCTGTTTGCCGCGCCGCCTGTCGTTGGGTATAATCCCAAGCGTATCTGATATCCAGTGCCCGGCGCCGCTGGCTGAGGAAAACGAGTCTGCACCGACGAGCACACGAGGTTGATCTGCTCATGGCATCTAATGGACATAACGGCGTTGGCCGCATACCGAAAATCGGCATTCCCTGCGCGCGCGACAAATCACAGCGCTACTACGGCTTGCCGATCTTCATTCAAAACACGACCTACCTGCGCGCGATCACCGATGGCGGGGCCGCGCCGATCATTATCCCCTTGCAGTTGGACGAGGCAACGCTGCGGGTGATCTACGAGACGGTGGATGGCATCTTCCTGCCGGGCGGCGAGGACATGGACCCCGCCCAATATGACGAGCAGGACCATGAGATGTTGGGCGCCACCGATCCCGAGCGCGATCGCACGGAGATGCTGCTGGGTCGCTGGGCGCTGGAGGACAACAAGCCGCTGATGGCTATCTGCCGCGGCGCCCAGGTGCTGAACGTGATCCAGGGCGGGTCGCTCTACCAGGATATCCGCGCGCTGCGGGCCGACTCGGAGCGCCACGACTATTTCCCGCCCCAGTTCGAGCGGGTGCGCATCAGCCATGAGGTGCGTTTTCAGCCGGAAAGCCGGCTGGCGCGCATTTTTGGCCCCACCACCATGGTCAACAGCATGCATCATCAGGCGCTCAAGGCGCTGGGCGCGGGCTGCCAGCCGATTGCCTGGGCGCCCGACGGCGTGATCGAAGCCATCGAGATCGCCGGTCATCCTTTCGCCCTGGGGGTGCAGTGGCATCCGGAGGAGCTGGCCACGCATCTGCTGGACGCGCCCAGCCGCCAGCTTTTCGCCGATTTCGTCGAGCAGTGCCGGCAGTTTTCCCAAGTTCACTTGGGATAAGGGCTTGGGATAACCGGCCCGATTTGGAATAGCTCGTGTTGAATCCCAAGTTTTCCCAAAATTGGTTTGCGATAACCGGGGTGCGGTGGTTTGATGCTTAGCTCATATCTCGGGACCGTTTCCCCACGGTTCAGCGGATGGCGCTGCGCGGCGCTGACAGGCTGGCTGCTGGCGCTGCTGCTGGTTGCGCTGCCTGGCCGCGCCTTCGCGCAGGAGGATCCCTGCGGCGCGGGCAACCTGATCTGGAACTGCCGCTTCGACAGCTTCACCGGCTCGCCGCCGCGTCAGGTGCCGGCCGGCTGGGCTCCCTTTGTCGTCTCGGGCGACCTGACCTTCATGCAGGACAGCGACACCTATTTCGGGCCGCCCTCGCTGCGCATGTGGTCCAACAGCGGCACCTTCACGGCCGGCATCCTGACCCAGGTGACCGACGTTCAGCCGGGCGCGACCTACGTGGCCTCGTGGGGCTGGGGCGGACCCAACGACCCTGATAGCTTCGGCCGCAAGCTGGGCATCGATCCCACCGGCGGCACGGATCCGCTGTCGCCCAACGTGGTCTGGGGACCGCTGCACTACGGCCCTGGCCGCTTCTTGAACTATCCCGGCCCGCACTCGCAGGACAACCCCAATGTGAGTGTTGCCGCGGCAGCGCAGTCTTCGACCGTCACGGTCTTCGTTTGGGTGGAGCATCCGCGCTCCACCGGCGACAACCTGATCTATATCGACCAGGTGGGGCTGCGGCTGGATCCCAGCGCGCCGCCGGTTCAGCCGCCCACGGCCGCGCCGCCCACCGCTACATCCGCGCCGACCAGCGCGCCGGCGCGCGTCGCCGCGACCATCGCGCCCACCGCCACC
>JAJTXO010000451.1 GCA_021463315.1 Caldilineales bacterium
CCCAGCAGTCCGAGCTGATCCCCGACAGCCTGCCGCTGCGCCAGCGCACGCAGGTTGTGGTGACTGGCCTGGCCGGCAAAGAGGTGGATGACTATCTCCATCTGGGCGGCTCGTGGGCCGTGGATGCCGGCGCGCTAGGCCGCAGCCTGGGCATCGAGGCCACCCCGCTGGCCATCCAGGGGCTGGTGACCATCAGCGCCCAAGGGCTGAAGATAGATGGCGTGGTCAGCTCCAGCATCGAGCCAGAGACCGTGTGGGACAGCAGCGCTCGGCTCACCGCCTTCATCCCGTTCAAAAAGAGCGCGCCGGCTGCCTATGTCGCAACCGAGGCTGCCATCGAGATTCCGCTGGCCAAGCTCGACGCCGAAGGCAGCGCGCGGCTGGAGCTGCCCAAGATCGACACCAGCGCGGTGGAAACCACCCTGCAAGGCTGGCTGGCGACCCTGAGCCAGCAGGCCGAGACCGGCGGCCAAAGCGTACAGAAACTGACCCAACGCAGCGGCGCCTGGCTGGCAGCGCTGCCCAAGCCGTGGTAAAATCCGCCGCATCATGGCCCAACACATCCTGGTAGTTGACGATGATGCCCTGATGCGGCGCAGCACCAGCTTGCAGCTCGAAGCGGCGGGCTATCGCACCAGCGTTGCGGCCAGCGCGGAGGACGCGCTGGCCGCGGCGCGGCGCGATCCGCCCGACCTGGTCCTGCTGGATATCGGCCTGCCCGGCATGGATGGCCTGGAGACGCTGCGCCAGTTTCGTCTGCAGACAGCCACGCCGGTGATCTTCGTTTCAGCCCGGCGACGCGAGTTCGACACCATCCTCGGCCTGGAGCTGGGCGCGGACGACTATATCACCAAACCCTTCAATCCTGATGTGTTGTTGGCTCGAATCAAGGCGGTGCTGCGCCGCGGCGCGGCTGCGCCCGCGGCCGCGAGCCGGCTGGCCGTGGGCGATCTGGTCATCGACCCGGCCGCGCACGTGGCAACCGTGGCGGGGCGGGTCGTGGAACTGACCGCGCGCGAGTTCAGCCTGCTGCACGCCCTGGCGCTGGAAGCCGGCAAAGTGCTCTCCATCGACGATCTCATCGCACGCGTGTGGGGCGCGGAGTTCAGCGGCGAGCCCCAGGTGGTCTACGTGCATGTGCGTTGGCTGCGCGAGAAGATCGAAGCGGACCCCAACCAACCCACGCGCATCGTCAACGTGCGCGGCGTCGGCTACAAACTGATGCCGCAAGGATAGGCAGCGCCATGCGATCTCTGCGCAGTCAGCTCGTTCTGAGCCATATCTTTCCCTTCCTGGTGGTCCTGCCGCTGCTGACCCTGGCCTTGCTGGCCCTGCTTGAAACGCAGGTGCTGCTGGCCAGCCTTTCCCAGCGCACCACCGAGCAGGCCACCTTGCTGGCGCAAGCGGTGCGCGGCCAACTGAACCTGCTGGACAGCGCAGAGCAGGCCCAGGCCTTCGTAGCCAGCCTTGACCTCTCGCCGGATGGGCAGATCGTGCTGCTGTCGGCCGATGGCCGGCTGTTGGCCGCGACCGGCGCGACCCGCGAGGCCGCGGGCCCGACTCTGGCCTCGGCCAACGTCGCGGCCGCGCTGCGGGGCCAGACCAGCGTGCTGGTCAGCTATGGTCTGGAGGGCCAGCGGGCCGATGTGCTGACGCCGGTGCGCGATGGGACGGGGCGCGTGATCGGGGCCATTGGCGTTGCGCGCACCTTGACCGGGGTGAATTCGCTGCTGGGGCGCTTGCGGCTGGTGATCCTGGCCACGCTGCTGCTGGAGATCATACTGGGCGTTGCGCTGGGTGTGCTGGCCGCGCGCCGGCTGGCGCGGCCCATCGACGCGACCGCCCACGCGGTGATCGATCTGGCCGCGGGCCGCCCCATGGAGACGATCGCCGAGGAAGGTCCCCGCGAGATCCGCCAGCTTGCCGCCGCGGCCAACAATCTGGCCGAGCAACTGCGCCTGCTGGAGGAGACGCGCCGTCGCTCGCTGGCCAACGTGGTGCATGAGATTGGCCGCCCGCTGGGCGCGGTGCGCTCTGCGCTGCACGTCCTGCGCGGCCCGGTCGGCGACGATGTGGCCATTCGCGAGGAGCTGTTGGGCGGCGCCGAGGCGCAAATCGAGCGCATGCAGCCGCTGCTGGATGATCTGACGCAGTTGCACGGCCAGGTATCGGGCAACATTGCCCTGCACCTCCAGCCGGTGGCGCTGAGCCAGTGGCTGCCTCCGCTGCTGGCGCCCTGGCGAGCGGCCGCGCTGGAGCAGAGTCTGGACTGGCAGATGGCCGTGCCGCAGAACCTGCCGACGCTTCAGATTGACCCTGGCCGGCTGGCGCAGGCGATCGACAATCTGCTGAGCAATGCCATCAAATACACGCCGGCCGGCGGCCATGTGGCTGTCAGCGCGGGGATGGAGGACGCGAGGGTGTGGCTGCGCGTGGCCGACAGCGGCCCAGGTATCGCAGCCGCGGAGCAACAGCGGGTCTTCGAGCCATTCTATCGCAGCGAACGCCAGCAACGCTTCCCCCAAGGACTGGGGCTGGGGCTGACCATCGCCCGCGACCTGGTTGTCGCGCACGGCGGAGAGCTGACGCTGGAAAGTCAACTGGGCGAAGGCAGTTGTTTCACCCTCTATCTACCCACGCCGAACCTTCCCCCGGTCGCACAGCCAGCAGAGACATCTCCCAGCCAATGATCACGGGAGCGTCAGTGCGGTGGACTCGCGCAGCAGACGCTCGATGACCTCCACGCCCTCAGGCAGCGTGGCCCCCAGATAGACGCCCCGCATCTGGCTGCGCAGCTCGGGGCTCAGGCTGAACGCGCGGCCCCCGAAGGCAATCACCGGCCGGCTGCTGTGGGGGATCTCTTGCAGCCAGCGCGGCAGATCGAGCAAGCCACGTGCGGTTTCGTCGGTCATAGCCGCCAGCACTACCACCGGCGGCCGGGTATCGCGCATGAACTTCGCCAGGTCGGACAGCGGCGCGGCCTGGCCCAGATAGGCCACCGGCCAGCGTCGCCGGCGCAGCAGCACACCCAGCATCAGCAGACCGATTTCATGCCACTCGTTGGGCGCACAGGCCAGGACGATCGGCCGGATGGGATAGGTAGGTGGGCCGGTCATCAGCCATAGGGTCAGACGTTGTCGCAGGTAGGACGAAGCCAGGTGTTCCGTGGCCACGTTGACGCGGCCAGCGCGCCAGGCATCGCCGATGGCCGCCAGCCCGGGGCTGAACACATCGAGAATCACGCTTTCCAGGGGATAGAATGCCAGGATCTCGCCCAGCAGTTGGTCAGCCTGGTCCAGGTCGGTGCGTTCGAGCGCCTCCGTGAAACGGTGGCGCAAGGACTCCAGCGAACTGCTCGCCGCCGGAGCTGGCGCGGCTGCCTCTGGCATCAGCGCACTGGTTTCGAGAACGCGGCCCTGTCGCTCGTGGCTGCGCAGCGCGCGAATGGCCTGCGAGGTCTGCATGCCCTCGTCGATGGTGGCTTTCACCCAGCGCAGCCGCGTGAGCTCCTGCTCGGAGTAAAGCCGATGGCCGCCGGCCGTGCGACCCGCGTGCGGAAACTCGTAGCGCCGCTCCCAGATGCGCAGCGTCGCCACCGGAATGCCGGTCATGCGCGAGACAACGCCGATGTTGTAGATCGGCTCGTCCGCGCCGACGTGGTGGTTTTGAATCTCTCCAGAATCCATGACTCAACCTCGTTGATTGCGGCGAGTCGCCCATCGCTATGATCACAAGGACGCTCATCGCTACGATCACAAGGGCGTCCCGCCCGGCTGTGGCGGCGAGTCGCTCATCGCTACGGTCACAAGGGCGCTCATCGCCACGATCGCCAGGGCGTCCCGCCCGGCTATGGCGGCGAGTCGCTCATCGCTACGATCACAAGGCGCTCATCGCCACGATCGCCAGGGCGTCCCGCCCGGCTATGGCGGCGAATCGCACCCAACCCGGCGGGACGCCTGGCGATCAAAGGTGCGGCGTCCCGTCCGGCTGTGGCCGCGAATCGCACCCAACCCGGCGGGACGCCTGGCGATCAAAGGTGCGGCGTCCCGCCCGGCTGTGGCGGCGAATCGCTCATCGCCACGATCGCCAGGGCGT
>JAJTXO010000452.1 GCA_021463315.1 Caldilineales bacterium
GACGCCTGGCTGATCTTCCCACCATGTGGATGATCTTCCCGCAATGTTGATCCCCAGGGCGTCTCGCCCGGCATGACCCGGCGAGACGCCTGGCTGATCTTCCTGCCATGTGGCTGATCTTCCCACCATGTGGATGATCTTCCCACCATGTGGATGATCTTCCCGCAATGTTGATCCCCAGGGCGTCTCGCCCGGCCCAACCCTGATCTTTCTTTCGAGCATGAACGTATGAACAACGAAGAGATGCATTGGACTTTCGACGACCAGCCCGCCGACCGGCGCGACGAAGGCCGCGATCCGGCCTCGCCGACGGGTCCCGTGGCCCAGCCAGCGCCCAGCCGGCCCGACCGCGTTAAAAGCGTCCTGCGCGAGGTGGCCGAGACCGTCATTCCAGCCATCGTCATCGCGGTGCTGATCCATGTCTTCCTGGCCCAGGCCACGCGCGTCTACGGCCAAAGCATGGAACCCAACCTGCACACCGATATGCGGCTGGTGGTGGAAAAGCTCTCCTACCGGCTGCACACCCCCCAGCGCGGCGACATCGTGGTGCTGCGCGTGCGGCCTGAAGACGAGCTGCTGATCAAGCGGGTCATCGGTCTGCCCGGCGACGAAGTGGCCATCCACGACGGCCAGGTTTATGTCAATGGCCAGCCGCTGGAGGAGCCCTACCTGAACCAGGAGACCCGCGGCAACCTGGCCTCCCGCATCGTGCCCCCGCTGCACGTCTTCGTCATGGGCGACAACCGCGGCGCCAGCAACGACAGCCGCTCCTTCGGCCCCGTGCATATCGACAACATCGTCGGCAAGGCCTGGCTGAGCTACTGGCCGCCGGAGGCCATCGGGCCGGTCCAGTAAACCGCCAAAAGCTCATCCTTCTCCGCTGGCTCCTCCGTCCTACTGGGCGGAGTTTTTTTGCCCAGGCGGTATCATCTCAAAAAACCGGGGTCGAGACTTCCGAAGTCTGCCCAGGTAAAGTCTTCCCCAAGGGTTTTCAGCGACCTGGCCAGTCCGTGGCCACGCTATCTTGCTCGATCCTCGCAACCTGTGGTAGCATAGCCGCCATGCCCCCCATCCCCATGCCCCCAGGCCACTCCGAGCGCGCTTCCCAATCCGCCGCGTGGCCGGCCCGCGAGAGCGATCCCCCGACCGGCCAATCCACCGCCACCCTGCGCGGCCGGCCGGTGCAGGCTGTCTTCTTCGACCTGGACGGCACCCTGGTGGAGACCGACGACGAGACGGTGGCCCGCCTGGCGCGCCGTCTGACCCCCTTCCGCCGCATCTTGCCCCGGCGCGATCCGTCCCGGGCCGCGCGCCATCTGGCCGACTGGATCAACGAGCGTTTCAACGGCGGCCTGGCCTTGCTGGATTGGCTGCACCTGGATGAACCGGCGCAGCGCCTGGCCCGCGACTGGGGCCTAATCCACGCCAACCGCGCCGACCGTCCCCTGATCCCCGTAGCCGGCACGGTCGAGCTGGTGCAGGCGCTCTATGGCCGCTATCTGCTGGGCATTGTCAGCACCCGCAGCGTGGCCGAGCTGCAGGTCTATCTGGCCCAGCATGGCCTGGCCGGCTGCTTTGCCGTGGTGGTCGGCTCCGACAGCACCGTGCGCATCAAGCCGCACCCGCAGCCGATTCTGCACGGTGCTGAGCGGCTGGGCGTGGACCCCCGAAACGTGATCATGGTTGGCGATACCACGGCCGACGTGCGATCGGCTCACGCGGCCGGCAGCCTGGCTGTGGGCGTGCTGTGCGGCTTCGGCGACCGGGAAGATCTGCGCCGGGCCGATCTGGTGCTGGCCAGCACCGCAGATCTGGCGCAATGGCTGTCAGCGCAAGACTTCGGAAGTCGCCGCAGCGAAGGACTTGGCTTTGGGTGAATGGCCTGTTGCGGCGACTTCCGAAGTCCCTCGGTTCAGCGCAAGACTTCGGAAGTCGCCGCAGCGAAGGACTTGGTTTTGGGTGACTGGTCTGTTGCGGCGACTTCCGAAGTCTCTTGGTCGGTACGTAAGAAGAAAGGATCCCCATGTCTCTGGACTCCCGTTTGGTCAACCTGGCTGCCGCGGCGCACAAGCTGGTGGAGGAAGGCTTCGTGCGCGGCGCGGCTGGCAGCGTCAGCCTGCGCTGGGAGGACCAATGCTACATCTCGCCGGCCGGCGCGCGGCTGAACCGGCTCAGCGCGGCCGATTTCGTGCCCTTGGCCATCGACGGCCCCAGCAGTTGGCAGTTGAAGCGCGCCTCGACCGAGCATGGATTGCACCTGGCCTGCTATCGCGTCCGCCCTGACCTGCAGACGGTGTTGCGCATCCAGCCGCCGCACTGCATGGCGCTCGGCTGCGTCGGGCTGAGCTTGCGCGCGCTGTCGCCCAGCTTTGTTGAGGCCGTGGGCGCCGAAATACCGCTGCTGCCCTACAGCGCGCCGGCCAGCCAGACCCTGATCGACGCTGTGGCCGAGGCCATCGTCCACCACGACGCGCTGTTGCTGCGCAACCAGGGGCTGGTGGTGGCTGCAACCGGCAGCGACGAGGCCTGGCTGCGCAGCCAGCTCATCGAAGAAGCCGCGCAGATCGTCCTGCTGGCCCACGCGGCCGCCGGAGGCTGCTCCTTTTTGACCGCAGACCAGATCGAAGAGTTGTCTGCCTAGACCATGAACTTTCAAGCGTTGATCTTCGACTTGGACGGCGTCATCGCTGACACAGCCGGCTATCATTTCGAGTCGTGGCAACAGCTCGCCGCGGAGGAAGGGCTGGCCTTCGATTGGCAGCTCAACGAACGGCTGCGCAGCCTGGCGCGGCGGGCCTCGCTGGAGATCATCCTGGCCGAGAATGGCCGCACGCTGGACGAGCCACAGATGGCCGCTTGGCTGACGCGCAAGAACCAGAGCTACCTGCGCCTGCTGGAACAAATGGACGCGCGCGTGCTGCTGCCCGGCGCGGCCGAGTTGATCGCCGAGGCCAGGGCTGCTGGCCTGAAGCTGGCCGTCGCCTCGGCCAGCCGCAACGCCGCGGCCGTCTTGCAGCGCATCGGCGTCCACGACGCGTTCGATGCGGTGGTGGACAGCAACAGCGGCCTGCCCAGCAAGCCCGCGCCCGACCTGCTGCTGTGCGCGGCGGATGCCTTGGGCGCCGCGCCGGCAGGATGCATCGTTCTGGAGGATGCCGCGGCTGGCATCGACGCGGCCCTGGCGGCCGGCATGTGGGCCGTGGGTCTGGGCCCGCCAGCGCGGGTCGGCCATGCCCATCTGCGCCTGGATAGCCTGGCCGGAATCAGCCTGGCCGCGCTGCTGATCGCGCTGGAGGCCGCTGCCTGAGATGAAAGACGCTTTGCGAATCCTTCGCGCTGCCCTGGTCGACATCTGGGAACATCTGGTCCTGGTGATCGCTTGCAGCCTGACCTGGCTGGTGTTGGCGGTGCTGATCATTCCCGGCCCGCCGGCCACGCTGGCGCTGTTCGACATGGCAGAGCGCATGGTCCGCCGCGAGCACCTGCTGGGCTATCGCGACTATCTGGCCGCGGTTCGCGCACGCTTTGGCGTGGGGTGGCGCTGGGCGGCGATCGGCGGCCCCGTGCTGGCGCTGCTGCTGATCGATATCCTCGTCGCGCCGCAGATGTTTTCCCCCGACGTTGCCGTGCCCCTGCAGATGTTCTTCATCGGCGCGCTGGCGCTGTGGATCGTGATCAACTGGTACGCGTTGGCCTTCCTTTTCCAGCAGCAAGAGCTGAGCGTGCGCCAGGCCCTGCGCAACGGCGCGGTCCTGCTGCTGCAATATCCCCTCTTCACGCTGGTTCTGGCGCTGGCCACCGCGCTGCTCCTCTGGCTGGGCATGGTTCTGATCCTCGTCAATCTGTTCTTCGGCCCCATGCTGGTGGCCCTGATCGGCACGCGTGCGGTGCTCAGCCGGCTGGAGCCACTGCGTGCCGCCGGACGAGCCAACATGATGCACGATCCATGACCCGCTTCATTCTGCGTCGCCTCGCGCTCCTGCCCATCGCCCTGTTGGTCATCAACTTCATCGCCTTCAGCTACGCGCACCTGGCCCAGCGCGTGCAGTTGAGCCAGAATCCTTTCGGCAGCCAGGTGGATGCCACCACAGCG
>JAJTXO010000453.1 GCA_021463315.1 Caldilineales bacterium
TCACCGATTACCGATCACCGTTCACGGGGACTGGGGGCTGGGGACTGGGGACTGGGTGACCGATCACCGATCACCGATTACCGATCACCGATCACCGAGCCGATCACCGATCACCGATTACCGATCACCGATCACCGATCACCGATCACTGATCACCGATCGCCGATCACCGATCAACCCATCCAAACACACCCATCGCATCAACCTCCGGGTTACGTGTTACGTGTTACGCATTACGGATTACGTATCAACTGCTCCATGCGCGCGCGTTCGCGCGCGGCGATCGCGTCCAGCAACGGATCGATGGGGCGGGCGCGGGTGATGGCCTCGTGGCCGGCCAGCAGGAAATCGACCACGTGGCCCCAGCCCAGCAGGGCGGCGGCCGGTCGAAAGAGACGCAGCTCGGTATGCACCAGCGGCACGCGGCAGGCCAGCTCCAGGGCGTGGCCGTTGCTGACCAGCAGCTCGGCCTGGCGCTGTCGATCCAGCCAGCGGCCGGCCTTGCCATAGGCTGCTTCCCAGGCTGGGCGGGTGATGCCCGTCTCGACGCCGGCCGCGCGCAGGGCCAGAACGGTATCGTCGTCCAGCGAGTCGGTGAGCTCGTACAGCTCGATGGCGTGGGCCAAAACCGTCACCGGGTCGCGGCCGATCAAGCCGGTCAGCCAGTCGTGCAGGCGGCGAAAGGACTCGTTGCGCAGGTCGAAATCGGCCGGCGCGTAGAGCGCGGTGAAAAAGAACTCCGCCAGGGCCGCGAAGCGCGGCTGGGCCTGGAAGTCGGCATAGTCGGTGCGCAACAGGTTGGTCTGGAAGGCCTGCAGCTCCGCCTTCAGCGGCGCCATCGGCCCGTTGGCCTGCGCGCGCGGGGCTTGCGGCGGGCGCAGCAGCCCCCAGCGCAGCACATGGCGCAGGGGAGGGCCCGGTGGTTCTCGTTGATCAGCCACATTCACACTCAGTCATCACGTCCAACGCTCGCCGAGTCACACGCCCTATCGCCCATGACACGGAGGCCTGGCCACCAGCCGGGCGCACCCGGTCGCACAGCGCTTCGTCTGCAACCCGGCAATTGTAACCCTAAGCCAAGCGCGCGGCAAATCGCCGCTGCACGCTTTGCTAAGAGCCAATCATCCGTTTATAATCTACACAGCAGAACAGGTATCATCTCAAAAAACCGGAGTCGAGACTTCCGAAGTCTGCGCAGGTTTGTTCAAAACGGGTTCACAGTCCATAAGACTTCGGAAGTCTTCCTCAATGTATTGAGATGATACCAGAACAGGGATTTACACTCCGATGACCACCATCCTCTTCCTCGCCGCCAGTCCCCAAAATCTTCCCCTGCTGAGCCTGGAACAGGAAGCCAACCGTGTCCAGGAGGCGATCCTGCACCGCGCCTGGAGCCACGAGTTTCGGGTCGTCCAGCACTGGAAGACCGCGGCCGGCGACCTGCAAAAGCTGCTGCACGACTACCGGCCCGACATCGTCCACTTCAGCAGCCACGGCTCGCCCCAACACGAGATCATCCTGGAGGACGCCCAAGGCAAGCCAGTGGCGGCGCCGGCCAGCACGCTGGGCAAGTTGTTCGCTCTGCACAAGGCCAACATCCGCTGTGTAGTGCTGAATGCCTGTTATTCCCATGTGCAGGCCGCGGCCATCGCCGCCCACATCCCATGCGTGATCGGGATGAGCGACACCATCGCCGACACGATGGCGCAGGAGTTCGCCGCGGCCTTCTACCGCGCGCTGGCCGATGGCAGCGACCTCAACGCCGCTTTTGGCCAGGGCGCCCTGCAAAGCGAGCTCTTTGGCGACGAAGAACAAGCCCGGGTGCCGGTGCTGCTGCCGGATATGGACGCTGGCAAGGGTCTCACGCTGGTGTCGGGGCAGCGCCTGGCCGGTGCGCCGTCTGCGCTTCCCGATCAGGCCGCGCACCGCCGCAGCCTGGATGAGTTCCTGCTGCCCTTGCAGATGCACCTGAACACCACCTGGCGCACCTTCAACCGCCTGGGCTACTACCCGCAGCATGGCTACATCGAGCGCCCCATCAGCAGCCTGCAAGCATACTTCGCCAGCTTGCCGGAAAACGATGCGCGCAAGGCGCTTTGGATGATCTACATCGACCTGCTGGTGTCGGAGAACGGCAAGGCGGCAGCGCTGATCGAGAGCCACCCCGGCTGGATCCTGCGCGCGGACTTCCGCCAGGCCTGCTTGGATTATGTCGATCACGTCAGGACTTGGGAGGCGGTGTGGTCGGCGATGCGCGCTGGCCTGCACGTGCCGCCGTCCACGGACCTGGTCGCCTCGCCCTTTCCGGCCGAATTCGAGGCTGCCTTGCGGCGAGAGATCGACGAGGTCAGCCAGCGCGCCGGTCTGCCGTGATAGCCACGAAGTTGCGCAGAATCTGCAAGCCCACCGCCTGGCTCTTCTCGGGATGGAACTGCACGCCCCACAGATTGCCGCGGCGAACGATGGACGCGTAGTCGAGGCCGTAGTCCGTTGTCGCGACCACGTCCGACGGCTCGGCCGGCGCGCAGTAGTAGCTATGCACGAAATAGGCGAAGCTGCCGCTGGGCACGCCGGCCAGCAGGGGGTCGGAGTCGTCGTGCCAGAGCTGGTTCCAGCCGATCTGCGGCGTCTTCAGCCGTTGTCCCGCCCTGTCCACCATGCCATCGGGGAAGCGCAGCACCCGGCCGGGCAGCAGCCCCAACCCGGCGTGCTGGCCCATCTCTTCGCTGCTGTCGAACAGCAACTGCATCCCCACGCAGATGCCCAGCAGCGGCTTGCCCGCCTGCACTGCCTCCAGCACCAACGCATCGAAGCCGCCGTTGCGCAGCCCCAGCGCGCAGGCGCCGAACGCGCCCACGCCTGGCGCCACCACCGCGTGCGCTGCCCGCACGGCCGCGGCATCGGAAACCAGCCGCGCGTCAGCGCCCACGTGTCGAAACGCCTTCTCCACGCTGCGCAGATTGCCGATGCCGTAATCGACGATGGCGATCATCGCTTGGCCAGCGCGTCCTGAATCCTGCGCAGATCCACCTGCCAGTTGCGCACCATGGCCGGCGGAAAGCGACGCTGGGCGATGGCTCCGGTCAGACGGCGCACATGCTCCTCGGCCCAACGCGCCTCCTCCTCGGTCAACTGCCCGCTGCTGACGGCTTCCTCGAAGGCCGCTTCATTGCCCACCGTGACACGGCCTTCGGGGGAGATCCAGATATCCAGCAGCAGATCGCGCGCGCGCCATTCCTGGTCGCTGATCTGCATGGGCATGCACAGGTCCACCTGGGTGCCCAGGGGCTGGCCGTGGGCATCGAAGTAGCGCTCCACCACTTGATCGTCCCGCCACAGCCAGAAGCGATACCAGATGTGGCCACGGCCGGCCGGCGCGCGACCGTTGCCGGCCGCATCCGACGCCACGCCCCAGATGGCGCGCTCGATCAACACGTCGTCGATCAGGCCGGCCAGATAGTCCACCACGCCGGGCAGCTCCTGCCAATCGCCGCTGATGATGGTCGGCGTCACAGCACACCTTTGGTGGAGGGCGCGCCGGTGCGCCGCGGGTCGATCTGCGTGGCCGCGTCCAGGCTACGCCCCAGCGCCTTGAACAGCGCCTCGCAGGCGTGGTGATCGTTGCGGGCATACAGAACGTGGGCGTGCAGGTTCATGCGGCCATGGATCGCCAGAGACTCGAAGATATGGCCGATCAGGTCTGTGCCCAGCCCGCCCAGCCGCGGGGTGCGCCAGTCGGCCTCGAAGACGCAGGAGGGCCGGCCCCCGAGATCCACCACCACTCGGGCCAGCGCCTCGTCCATGGGCACGTAGCTGTGAGCCGTGCGCACGATGCCGGCCCGGTCGCCCAGCGCCTGATCCAGCGCCTTGCCCAGACAGATGGCCACATCCTCGGCCGTGTGGTGCTCGTCCACGTGCAGATCGCCGTTGGCCGCCACGCGCAGATCGAAAAAGCCATGGCTGGCCCACAGCGTCAACATATGATCGTAGAAGCCGATGCCGGTCTGCACGTCAGCCTGGCCTGCGCCATCGATGGCCAGCGTCAGATCGATCGAGGTTTCTTTAGTGGTCCTTGAGATAGTTGCGTGTCG
>JAJTXO010000454.1 GCA_021463315.1 Caldilineales bacterium
CCGTTGCGCGCTCCGAGCCGGGATGCGACGGCCGCGATGGCATCATCGCTCACGGCGAGCAGGGTGAGGGAGGCTTCCGGCAGGGCATCGTCCAGCGCGCCCGCCTGCACAGCTGCCAGCAGCGCATCGTAGTCGGCTGGATCGCAGACCACCGCCACCCGTTCATGGTTCTTGGCCGCGGCCCGCAACAGCGTCACCCCGCCGATGTCGATCTGCTCCACCGCCTCGGCCAGCGTCACATCGGGCCGGGCCACGGTCTGGCCGAAGGGGTAGAGGTTGCAGACCACCAGGTCGATGGGCGCCAGGCCATGGTCGGCCAGCTCGGCCAGATGTTCGGCCGTGCCGCGGGCCAGGATGCCGCCGTGGATGGCCGGGTGCAGGGTCTTGACCCGTCCGCCCAGAATCTCAGGGAAGCCGGTGACATCGCTGACTTCCTGCACAGCCAGGCCGGCCGCGGCCAGCGCGCTGGCCGTGCCGCCGCTGGCGATCAACGTTGCCCCGGCGGCATGCAGCCCCAGGGCCAAATCGACCAATCCCCGCTTGTCTGACACACTGAGCAAGGCTCGCCAATGGGCCATGGTCTCACCACTGTCTACCTTTCATCGAATTTCGGTTGCGCGTCCCAGGGACGGTCAGACTGTAGCATAGGCCATCGGGCTTGTCAATTCGGAGAAAGACTTCGGAAGTCTTGGGCATTGTGCCACTGCCCTGTGAACCAGACTCGCCGCGGCGTTGCCCAAAATTCACGCCGCGATAATGACCGAAATCATAGGCGCCATGCGTTCAACGAAGATAGTACAAACCATGTACGATAAGCTTCGAACTTCAGAATGGAGGATACCCCCTATGTTGCAAAGTCGTCTCAAGTCACTGATCCTGCTAGTCCTGATCGCCTGCCTGTCGGTGGGAATGGCGCCCCTGGCCCACGCCGGCGAAGCCGGTCCACAGTTCGACGTAACCCTGCGCAACGCCACAGCGCGCTGGGCCGCTAATCACCAGATGGATGCGGCGGCCCAGGTTTCGACCACATTCCGGGTGGTGGCCACCGGGCTGAACAACCCCCGCGGCCTGACCATCGGCCCCGACGGCGGCATCTACGTGGCCGAGGGAGGCACCGGCGGCACGGATTGCTATCAGGTCGATCCCGGCGATCCCACCTTTGTGATGTGCGTGGGAACCACCGGCTCCGTAACGCGCATCGAGAACGGCGTGCAGGAGCGTATCGCCACCGGCCTTCCCTCCATGGCCGATCCCAGCGGATTCGCCGCCAGCGGCCCCAGCCGGATCTCCTGGCGCCCACGCGATGCCTTTGCCGTGATCCTGGGCCTGGGCGCGGATCCTGCGGTGCGCGATCAACTCGCGGCTGCCTTCAATCCGATGTTCGGCAACATGGGCAAGCTGGTTACCATGAACCCGGCCGGCTCCTGGAGCTATCTGGCCGATGTGGCGGCCTACGAGGGGGTGGCCAACCCGGACGGCGGCGCCATCGACAGCAACCCCTACGCGGTCTATCTGGCGCAGGGTCGCCGACGGCTGGTGGCCGATGCGGGCGGCAACTCGCTGTTGGAGGTCAACAATGCCGGGCAGATCCGCACGCTGGCGGCCTTCTCCGATCGCATGGTGGAGTACCCGCCCATGTTCGGCGGCGGCCAGGGGCCGATGCAGTCTGTGCCCACCACGGTGACCGAAGGGCCAGACGGCGCGATCTATGTGGGCGAGCTGACCGGCTTCCCCTTCCTGCCCGGCCAGGCCAACGTCTACAAGGTGCTGCCCCGCCATCAGCCCCTGGTCTTCGCCACCGGCTTCACAGCTATCCACGACATGGCCTTCGGCCCCGATGGCAGCCTGTACGTGCTGGAGGTCGCCTCGGACCTGATCGCCTGTGAGCTGTTCGGCGACTGCAATGGTCGTCTGATCAAGCTCGCGCCCGACGGAACGCGCACCGTGATGGCGCAAGACCTGCTCTTCCCCGGCGGCGTGGCCGTCAACTCGGCCGGCCAGGTCTTCGTCACGCTGTTCAGCACGATGCCTGGCATCGGCATGGTGGTGCAGATGCAGTAGCAGCGGATCGAGTGGATTCCGACAGCCGGCGACCGGCCTGCTGGGCTGGCCCGCTGGCTGCGCATAAGCGCCCGGCGCTTTGGCCTCGCTTCGCTGTTCAGGGCGAAGTCGATGTGCCAACGCCGGGCGCTTCGATCTAAAATTGGTTGAGGCGCCTCCGGCTCGTAGGCCGATTGCCAAATCGCCCGTTCTCCTGACCGTGAGACAGACGATTTGGCAATCGTCCTACGTAGGCTCAACCCGCTTTGAACACATCCTGTTGAGATGACATCCTCCGGACGAAGTGAACCTGGAGACTGCGGTAACGGAAGTCCTTTTCCCTGAGGGCGCGAATGGCTGCCAGCGCAGCCGCCGCGGCTGAGAGGGTGGTCAGCAACGGCACGGACATGGCCGTGGCCGCCTGGCGAATCAGCAGGCCATCGGTCTGCGCACGCGGCCCCAGCGGGGTGTTGAGAATCAGGTCCACCTGGCCGGCGCGCACCGCGTCCACCACATGGGGCGAGCCCTGCGACACCTTGTTGACCGTCTGCACGGGGATGCTGGCCCGGCGCAGCGCGTCGGCCGTGCCGGGGGTGGCCAGGATGTGAAAGCCCAGACGATGGAGGTCTCGGGCGATCTTGAGGGTCGCGCCCTTGTCGAAATCGTTGACGCTGAGCAACACCGCACCTTTCAACGGCAGCGGCGTTCCGGCCGCCAACTGCGACTTGGCGAAGGCATGGCCGAAGCGGCTGGCGTGGCCCATCACCTCGCCGGTGCTGCGCATCTCTGGCCCCAGCACCGCGTCGCTGCCGTGCAGCTTCTTGAAGGGCAGCACCGCCTCCTTGACGAAGAAACCATCGACGCGCGGCTCTTCCAGAACGCCCAGCTCGGCCAGGCTCTTGCCGGCCATCACCTGCGCGGCGATGCGGGCCAGCGGCAGACCGGTGGCCTTGCTGGCAAAGGGCACGGTGCGGCTGGCGCGCGGGTTCACCTCCAGCACGT
This sequence comes from Caldilineales bacterium, assembly GCA_021463315.1. Taxonomy (GTDB): domain Bacteria; phylum Chloroflexota; class Anaerolineae; order JAAEKA01; family JAAEKA01; genus JAAEKA01. Next base: position 3,043 of record JAJTXO010000454.1, read on the forward strand.
AGACGATGTCGTCCTTGATGGCAAACTGCACGTTCATCAGCCCGCGCACGCCCAGCGCCAGCCCCAACCGCTCGCTGTAGTCGCGGATGAAGTCCAGATGGTAGGCGCTGACCTTGTAGGGGGGCAGCACGCAGGCCGAATCGCCCGAATGCACGCCGGCCTCCTCGATGTGCTGCATGATCGCGCCGATCACCACCCGCTGGCCGTCGCACAGCGCGTCCACATCGATCTCGTAGGCGTCCTCCATGAACTGATCCACCAACAACGGCTGGCCCGGCGCGGCCTCGAAGGCGCGTTCCACAAAGCCGGCCAGTTGGCTGGCATCGCTGACCACGGCCATAGCCCGACCGCCCAGCACAAAGGAGGGTCGCACCAGCACCGGATAGCCGATCTGCGCCGCGGCCGCGGCTGCCTCCTCCTGGCTGCGGGCGATGGCATTCTGCGGCTGGGGGATATCCAGCTCAGCCAGCAGCGCCGCGAAGCGTTCCCGGTCCTCGGCCAGCCAGATCGATTGGGGCGAGGTGCCCAGGATGGGCACGCCGGCCGCCTGCAGGCCCGCGGCCAGGTTGAGCGGCGTCTGACCGCCGAACTGCACGATCACCCCCTCCGGCTGCTCCACGTCGACCACGTTCAGCACATGCTCCAGGGTCAGCGGCTCGAAATAGAGCCGGTCAGCGGTATCGTAGTCGGTGCTGACCGTCTCCGGGTTGCAGTTGAGCATGATGGTCTCGAAGCCCAGGTCGCTGAGGGCATAGGCCGCCTGGCAGCAGCAGTAGTCGAACTCCACCCCCTGGCCGATGCGGTTGGGCCCGCTGCCCAGGATCAGGATCTTGCGCCGCTGGCTGGGCCGCGCCTCGTCCTCGCTCTCGTAGGCGCTGTACAGGTAGGGCGTCTGCGCCTCGAACTCCGCCGCACAGGTGTCGACGCGCTGGAAGGTCGGCAGAATGCCAAGCGCGCGGCGGAGGGAGCGGATCTCCCCCTCCCCCCCGGCCCCTCTCCCCAGGGGAGAGGGGAGCGATTCGCCGCGGGGGGACGCTCCGGC
>JAJTXO010000455.1 GCA_021463315.1 Caldilineales bacterium
AGTGGTCGTCAGTGTCAGTTGGTTCATCAATCGTTCCTCAGCCGAAGTTCTTGTCCGTTGCAGGGATGTCCAGGACGAAGGGCATGGCTGCACCTCGCTCGCCATCGTCTCTGACCCGCAGTGTACCCCGAACCTGCGACTCCGTCAAGCCGTTTCCATCCGCATCAACGCATTGTCATAGTACATCAGCAGATCGGCGTCCTCCTGCACCACCCGCTCCGGCAGGCGCTGGGCCACGGCGACGATGACCGCGTAGTCGCGGCGGCGCCAGGCGTCGCCGAAGCCGGCGCGCACGGCCTCGCTGCGGAACACTTTGAGCCGGCCGCGGCCTTCGACGTAGGTCCTGAACTCGCGCAGCAACGCCCGCTCGCGCAGCCGCTCCAGGTCCTGGGCGTGGCCGGGATCGGGCACGTACCAGCGGCCGGCCTCGTCCTGCAGGAAGCTCTCCTCCAGGATCGCGCGCAGCTCGGGTAGTTGCTCATGGCCGGCCTGGTGCAACTCGCGCAGAAAGCGGGGCTGGAGGTCCTGGTAGGTCAGCGGCTGCTCGGCCAGCTCGCGGCGCAGCCAGAGGATGGCCGAGCGCTCGTCGGCCACGATCAGCGGCAACTGCTCGACCTCGACCGCTTCGAGGCGCAGTTTGTCGTACTGGCTGGCCTGCAGGGGCAGGAAGTACATGCCGTCGCGCTCCGAGTAGCGCTGGCGCAGGCCGGCGTAGAACTCGGCCGCGCCCAGGGGCACCGTCAGCCCGCGCTGGATGTGGAAGGCCACCATGCGGTCGAAGAGCAGGTAGGCCTGGCGCTCTGCCAGCACCTCGATCCGGCCGTTAACCAACTGCGGCAGGGGCAGGTGGCGCAGGTGCTCATCAGCGAAGGCCCAGGCACCGGCCTCGCTGCCGGCCTGGGAGTGGAAGCGCTGCTCAAAGGCGGCCGTCGGCTTGTAGGCCGAGATGACCAGGTCTTGCTTGGTGGCGGTGTTGGCCGTGACCTGGCGATAGGAGCGCTGCTGTTTGTCCAGGGTGCGCACGTCGGCCACCACGAAGCCGGCCGCCATCAGCGCCTCCTGGATCGCGTTCCAGACCGCGTTGTGGCTGTTGTGGAACTCGACCGTCATCCAGCGGCCCGGCTTGAGCCAGCGATAATAGGCCGCAAAGGCGCGGCGCATCAGCTCACCGTAGTCGCGCAGCGTCTTGCGCTTGGCCTGGTCGACAATACTTGCGCCTGCGCGGAGTGCAGGTGTGGCCTCGGGGCGGCTGTCGGTGCGTATTCCATGCCACGGATCGACTCGCATCAAACCAGCCATGCGACATTGAATTCACACGTCGTTCAACGCTAGATCAAGACGCCAAACATTGAGCCGTCGAGTCTTTCCATTTTCTGTGGCGACTAGTTGAAAACCAAGGCTCCGATAAAATGTGTTAGATTCGAGGTCTTCCGGGCATTTCAGCAGGATGTGCCCTTTTCCAGACTCCATCGACTCAAATCCCAGAGTTCTGATCAGTGTACGCCCGATCCCTCTTCGCCTGTACTCCGATGACACAAGGATATGATAGAGGGTGGTCTGCTCATCTTTGCGATGGCGGTATTCGACAAAACCTACGACCAGCTCGGGAGTACCCGTTACTGCCACGAGAACTTGGTTGCGTGAGATACTCTCGATCAAGCTAGGACGCAGCACGAACCCCAATTCTTTCCTGTTAGCGTCAGCTAGCATCTTCAGAGCGTCTGCGTCACGGAGTTGTGCCTTGCGAACCATGATACCGTTACGAGAAGGCTGCATTTGGTGATTAGTCATCCCCATAAATCGAGTTTGTCTTCTTCGGCTGGAGCTACGCTACTCCCGCCGTGACGGCTCTGGCGGGGACGAATACTGAGATGATGTACTGTCTCTCTCTCATCATCCACCAATATCGCTTCACCAACACGATTCAGCCTCTTGATGAAAGTCTGGAGTTCACCTCCCATGTAGTCTTGACTTAACCGATTGAGTGCCCCAACATCATCGCGGGTCGTCAGTTTGTGACTCAGAATTACATCACATTGTGACAACACCTCGTGATCAATAGCAGAAGGCTGCTGGCTGGCTACAACGAGCGAAAGACCAGGCTGGCGTCCCTCCTTAGCCCATCTCACAAGTTGTTGCTTCGCCAAAGTGCTGCTACCCGTAGGGATGAACTGGTGAGCTTCGTCTATGGCTAACCAGACGCGCGGCATAGGCGAGGCAAGCCCGAATTCCTCACGTAGCCTCGAATCCGAACGTGCACGAAAGAGGTTGCGCGCAATTATAGAAACTGTCAGGTTGCGTCTACCACGCGGCCCGCTCTCCAACCTGCTTAGGTCAACGATGTTTACTGTTCCAGGCCGAAAAATAGCATCCATGGGTTGATAAGTATGCTCAGAGAAGATGCGCCAGGCTCGCGCTGCCTCCAGCCGATTGAGCAATGCCTCCTGAGTTACCTCGTTAGCCCGTTCGTCACGTTCAACTGCTTTCGCTATGTCGGAAACAGAGAAGTCCTGCGTTCGCTTCGCCAATTGCTGGACGCAACGAAACAACAGAATTCCTAGCGGTTGGTTGATATTTGCATTAAATAGGTCACACCAACCGTCTGGGGAGAGATCGGAGGGATTGAGTTTCAGGGAGATAACTTCAACCTGGCGATCTCGCAGGGCACGCAATACATCTTGATCATAAAGATCATCAAGATCTCCAGGTATCAGAAGCCGAACAGGATAGCTCTTGGGATTAAGTGCCCAACGGAACAAGTCGTCTCGTTGGAGATCATTCGCCAGTGTCATGGTGTGGTACACTCCCATTGGGTCAACAATAATGGGAATGATCCCACCACCCGACGCTGTGAGTAACTCCTCGATGAAGACTCCGAGGGTGTAAGATTTCCCGCTACCCCGTTTGCCACAGATCAATACTGCTCTCGAGCCAGTCGCCTCGAGATACACTGGGCTCTCGTGAAGCACATCTCGACCTAAAAGAAGTTTCATGAGTGAAATTCCCAACGAACGAACGGAACGATGCTCTCCTGGGCCGACAGGCCACCATGTACACCGCTATCGTTCCAGCGAATGTTACTCCCTAGATATGGCCAATGATATACATAGAACCTTTGTTCGTCAAGAACGAACGTAGTAGCTGCATCAGAGGCCGCGGGTGGAACCGTCGCGTATCTCGGATGCGCTCGATCGCTCGTTTCCAGAAGTGTGAAAGGATGATCCGTTTTCCAGAGTATACCGTGGTCAGAAGTGAGAAACAAGGCGGCCGAACGTCTCTGATCATGTAAGGTCTCTGCAAGAGCGAGAGCATCCTGTCTAATTGCCCGGACTGTCTCCTTGATTTCTGCTACTGTCAGCTCGCGTCGATGATGCGCAAGTCCATCAAGCCCTTCACGCACGATCTGAATATAGGTCTGATCAAGATCCTTATCGCGAAGCCTTGCCAACACTTCTTGGAAGTTCGAAACACGAGTCAGTGGCACTCCCCGGAACAAGTAATCTGAGACGACATTGCTTTCACGTGACCAATAAGAGAATCCACGAGAGTATTGGAGGCCCAGATCCGATAATCGTCTTGCGAGGCTAGGACTGCCGACTATGGCGGGAAATCCAACATCCTTGAGCGGTTTCTTGGTAGACTTGTCCTCGAAAAACGTGATGGAGGGTCCATCAATGAAGCAGGGTTCTACAATTTCAGGCCAATCCAGGACATCCCAATAACTCAAGCCATCCACTAGAAGGAAAATCACGCTCTGATGCCGATTCATCCGGACATCTTCAACGATCCGATTGGCTACGCGTCGATGAGTCAACAAATGCGAGCGAGCATGGTCGACGCGATGGGGAAGAACGTGGTTCACGATTTCTGCAGAGGGGACAGTATCGGCATCTGCTCGAAAAAAGCGCGGGGCTAGATCCATTTCCACATCTGTGATCCAAATGGGGTGAACAGGATGGGGATCAAGGTTGTCAAGTCGCTCGGACACCCTTGCGGCATTATCTTCGACAATCGTCTCTGATGGAAGACACAAGGCCCATAGGGGGTGAAGCGACCCCATTACTGGTCCACGC
>JAJTXO010000456.1 GCA_021463315.1 Caldilineales bacterium
CCATTCCGAGGTGCTGAGGGCCGGGCGCGCCGGACGCGGCGTATTGGGCGGGCGCGTCGTGCTGCAAAGCTACCTGCCGGATCACTACGCCGTCCGCGCAGCGGCCACCCACGACTACGAGCAGTTCTACCGCACCGAGGTCGCCGCGAAGGCGTGGTCGGAGCTGCGCCGCGAGTTCGAGCACGCGGGCCGCCCCGACTTCACGGGCAGCGGCGCCATGCCCATCGAGCGCGTCGTCCACGGCGCCGGTCGGCCCGCCGTGGCTCATCACCAGCAGAGGCGGCCGCTCGCCGGCCGGCGCGGCAAAATCGCGGTTCTGGGGTGCATAGAAGATGGCGTGCGCGGTCTGCCCGCCGGTGGTGGGGAACTCGATGGCCTGCGGCGCTGCCAGATAGCCAGGATCGACCGTCAGCGCGCTGCTGCGGAAGAGCACCTGGTGTTGGCGCCGGTCCAGATCCAGCAGCGCCAGCACAGTCGGCGTCTCAGGCGAGGCTGCGCTCAACAGCGCCATCGCTCCCTGGGCCTTCACGCGGTAGATCGCGCTGAAGGGCAGCGCCAACGGCTCCAACTGCCCCGTCTGGTCCAGCAGCGCCAGGTGGGAACGGCCCTGGGCGCTGTACGAGCATAGGATGCCTCCCGCGGCAAAGCCGTAGGTCGCCATGCCGAACACCCACTGCGGCCCACCGAACTCCGCGGCCATGGGGCACAGCGCCTCGACCGCGCCGTCGCGCCAGCGGTACAGGTTCCACCAGCCGCTGCGGTCCGAGACAAAGTGCAGCACCCCGTCCGGCGACCATTCGGGCTGGGAGATCGACTCTTGGGCGCCGCCCGCCACCAGTTGCGGCGCTGCCAGCGCGCCCGCCGCGTCGATCTCAGCCACCCACAGCTCGCAGCCGTCCCACGGCATGTTGGGATGATTCCAGGTCAGCCAGGCCAGCCGGCGGCCATCGGGGCTGAGCCGCGGCGCTGCGTAGAAGTCGTTGCCCGCGCGCAGCGTCGTCGCCTCGCCCTGGTCCAGGCTGATCGCGACCAGGGCGTTGACAGCCTCGCGGCTGGGATCGCGGTGGTCCTCGCGGATGCAGATCAAGCGGCCGCGCGGCCGGTCCAGAACCATGTCCGCGTAGCGGCAGGCCATCTCCGGGGTCAGCGGCTCCGGGGCCGCGCCCGGCCTCTGCCGGTACAGTCGCTGATCCGCGAAGTTGGTGAAATAGACCACGCCGGCGTCCGGCAGGTAGCTGGCGCCGCCGTACTCATGGACCCGCGTGCGCGCGTTGTAGGGCGCCGGGTTGAGGTCGGCCGCCGCGCCATCGGGCGTCCGCCGCACGATCACGGCGCGGCCCTCTTCCTGCGGTCGCATCTCAAGCCAATAGATGTCGTCGCCGTCCAGCATCGTCTGACCCAGCACGATGGTTTCCGCCACGATCAAGCCAGATGTGATGGGCGATTTCCAGGAGCCGTAGGGGGCGATTTGTTGTGCCACAGGGCCCTCCGTATCGGTGAAAAGGAGATGATTCGGATCGGTGAAGTGCATTCTACCGCAAGAGCGCGGTAGGCCCAAACGCGCGGCCGGCTCCGCTGGCTCCGGCAAGCGGAGCGCAAGGGGTGCCGCTAAAACTTAACATAATACTGGATCGGCGCGACAGAAAGGTCTGGCTGTGCGTCAGCCCGAGGCAGTGGCCGCGGTTCTGGCGCGGGGCGCCGTTCGTAACAGGGGTCTACGCGGCGCTGCGCTGGGAGCGGCTCCATCTGGCGTCCCAGCGCCGCGCCGCCAGGTTCGCCGCCAGGCAACGCCATCCAACAAGGCATTCCGCTGTTCATCCAGGCGTTGGGCCCAAAGCAGCGCCCCCCACCGTCGTCACGGTTCGCGTAGTCAATGACTACAAACCAACTCAACAAACCCACTCCAGCCCAACACGCCCGACGAAACCACGCGGCCTGATCGAAGCCGGCGCCGGATCGCGATCTCTCAGCCCGCCAACGCGCCCGCGCCAACCCTCCGCCACACACGACTCCAGCGATTGAGACCCCATAAACGCCACAGCGTCACACCTCGTCCCAATCTACCAGTCTACCAATCTACCCTCCCCCATAATAAACATAACAACTCTAGTGTGTACATGGATCCAACCGCCCCACCGCTCCCCCCACCCTACCCGGCTACGCAGAACGTTGGTCGAGTAGGCGTCTGCGCCATATCGAGACCCGTTTTACGCAAGTCCTGACCTGGTGCTCGCGTGCTTTGGCCAGTGGAACGAAGGGTTACTAAGCCACCTTGACACGCGCCCGCGGCAGCCCAGGAAGGACGGGCGGTTAGAGCGAGGCAACGGGCGCCCTCGAGATCTCACTGCTGATGCACAATTTCTTCAACTGCTGCCCCCCATCTCGCGTTTTCGTTGCGGCAAAAAAACTATGCAGGAGATTATGTCAAGTTTGGATGTTGCTGACGGGTCTTCGGGTTTCGACCGCTGGTGTGTCCGCAAAGATCGTGAGCGCGAATGTCACTGTCCGGCAGTCGCATAGGGCTGCATCCGCCCGGCCAGCTCCTCCGGCAACATCCCCTGGATGCGCACGCCGTGCTCGGTGTGCTCCTCCTGCTGGATCAGGCCATGCACATGCCACAGGTTGACCAGCTCGCCCGCGCTGTAAGGGATCAACGCCTCCACCGGCGTCAGGTCCCTGTTCAGCCGCTGCTCGATGCGCTCCAGCAGCTCGCGCAGCCCCTGGCCAGTCCCGGCCGAGATGGCCAGCGCATCCTCGAACTCCCGGCTGAGCAGATCGATCACCTCCTCCGGGTCGGGCAGCAGATCGACCTTGTTCAGCGCGGTGAGGATCGGCTTCTCCACCATCCCCAGCTCGCGCAGCACATCGCCCACGGCGTCGGCCTGTTCCAGGGCGTTGTTATGCGTTATGTCAACGACATGCAGCAGCAGATCGGACTCGGCGATCTCCTCCAGCGTGGCGCGAAACGCGGCCACCAGCGCCGTGGGCAGCTTCTGAATGAAGCCCACGGTGTCGGTGAACAGCGCCTCGCGGCCGCCGGGCAGCCGCACCCGCCGTGTGGTCGGGTCCAGCGTGGCGAAGAGCATGTCGGCCTCCAACACGCCCGCCTCCCCGCCCTCGGGCGCGGCCAGCCGCGTCAGCGCGTTGAGCAGCGTGCTCTTGCCCGCGTTGGTGTAGCCCACCAGCGAGACGGTGCTCAGCGCCGCGCCCCGCCGCTTCTGGCGATAGCGCTGGCGATGGGCGCGCACCTCCTCCAGCTCCCGTTTGAGATGGGCGATGCGCCGGCTGATCTCGCGGCGGTCCACCTCGAGCTGGGTCTCGCCAGGGCCACGCAGCCCCACGCCGCCGGTGCCGCTGGCGGCCGCGCCGCCGCCCGCCTGGCGAGCCAGATGCGTCCAGGCCCGCGTCAGCCGCGGCAGGCGGTACTCGTACTGCGCCAGCTCCACCTGCAAGGCGCCCTCGCGGGTGTGCGCGTGCTTGGCGAAGATGTCCAGGATCAGCGCGGTGCGGTCGAGGACCTTGATCTCCTCGTTTTTGAGCGCCTTCTCGATCTCGCGCTGCTGGCGCGGGCTCAGCTCCTCGTCGAAGAGAATGGCCGACGCGCCCAGCTCGGTGCGCAGATCGACGATCTCAGCCAGCTTGCCGCTGCCGATCAGCGTGGCCGGGTTGGGGTCGCTGATGCGCTGGTAGGTCTGGCCCACCACCGCCATGCCGGCCGTCTCAGCCAGCCGCGCCAGCTCCTCCAGCGAGTCGCCCACCGTGAAGCGCCCCACCCCCCCGCGCAGCTCGATGCCCACCAGCAAGGCGGTCTCCTGGGGTTGGTCGGGATAGAAATAACGGTCTGTTAGCATAGTAGATTGGTGGATGGTAGCCTGGTAGATTGGTAGATTGGTAAATTGGTGGATTGGGGAATTGGTAAATTGGTGGATTGGTAAATTGGTGGATTGGGGAATTGGGGAATTGGGGAATTGGTAGATTGGTGCGCCGCAGCGGCGCACCAATCTACCAACTACCAATCTACCAATCTACCAATCTACCAATCTACCGTATTACCTCCCCATCCCCCGCA
>JAJTXO010000457.1 GCA_021463315.1 Caldilineales bacterium
ACCGGCGCTTTTCGCCCAAGGCAGCCTGCGCCACGGCTATGTGGCCATGGCTGACCGCCTCGTGCTGCTCTATCTTCACCCCCTATAGGGTTGGTTCGTGGGTGGGGCAGGAGGCCGCGCGGGCAGGGGGCCGCGCGCTTGCCATCCCGGCGCGGCTGTGCCATAATGCAGCGCGGCATGCTGCTGCCCGCCAGGCTTCCCCTCTTCCGCAGCTCTCTTCTCAAGGAGTCATCCCATGTCCCCCCTTCGCCTCGGCCTCAACATCGGCTATTCCGGCGCGCAGATTCAGTTGCCCGGCAAACTCATCCAGGAAGCGGACCGCCTGGGCTTCTTCGCGGTCTGGACGGCCGAATCCTACGGCTCGGACGCGGTGACCCCGCTGGCCTGGATCGGCGCGCTGACGGAGCGCATCCACCTGGGCACGGCTATCATGCAGATGCCGGGCCGCACGCCAGCCAACACGGCCATGACCGCCATCACCCTGGACCAGCTCTCCGGCGGCCGCATGCTGCTGGGGCTGGGCCTCTCTGGCCCGCAGGTGGTGGAGGGCTGGCACGGCGAGGCCTACGGCAAGCCGTTGGGCAAAACACGCGAGTACATCAGCATCGTGCGCACCATCCTGGCCCGCGAGCAGCCGCTGATCCATCAGGGCGAGCACTACCAGGTGCCCTACGCTGGCGCCGACGCCACCGGGCTGGGCAAGCCGCTGAAGAGCATCATCCACGGTCGGGCTGACCTGCCCATCTATCTGGCCGCCATCGGCCCCAAGAACGTCGAGCTGGCGGCCGAGATCGCCGACGGCTGGCTGCCGGTCTTCTTCTCCCCGGAACACTACGACGCGGTCTACAAGCCGCAGATCGAGGCCGGCTTCGCCAAGGCCGGCCGCGGCAAGGGCATCGGCCAGTTCGACATCGCCGCCACCGTGCCGGTGGTGGTGGGCGACGACGTGGACGCCTGCCGCGCCGCGGTCAAGCCCTTCCTGGCGCTCTACGTGGGCGGCATGGGCGCCAAGGGCAAGAATTTCTACCATGACCTGGCCTGCCGCTACGGCTTTGCGGCCGCGGCCGACGCGATCCAGGAGGCCTATCTGGCCGGCCGCAAGGGGGAGGCCATCGTGGCCGTGCCCGACGAGCTGGTGGACGCGGTGGCGCTGTGCGGGCCGAAGGAACGCATCGCCGAGCGGCTGGCCCTGTGGCAGGACAGCCCCGTGACCACCCTCAACATCGCCGATCCCAACCCGCTCAACGTGCGCGTGATGGCGGAACTGGTGCTGTAGCTCAGGCCTCCAGCAGCGCCAGTTGCTCGCTCACCAGCGCCATCAACTCGCCCACGGTTTGGCGATCGAAGGCGAAGCGGGCCCCGGCGGCCGCAAACAGCTCTGGCAGCGAGCGGGTGTAGCCCAGCGCCAGCGCGGCGCGGTAGTCTGCCACCGCCTGCCTCTGGTCGGCCAGCGCGTTGCGCCAGACCTGCAAGGCGCCCAACTGCGCCAGGCCATATTCGATGTAGTAGAAGGGCGCCTCGAAGATGTGCCCTTTGCGCTGCCAGCCGCTTTCCTTTTCAGCCTGCAGATCGCGGTAGTCGATGCCGGGCAGATAGCGATCCCACAGGCCGGCCCAGACGCCATCCAGGTCGGCCGGCGTCACCTCGGCCGGCGCCTCGGTGTAGACCCAGTGTTGGAAGCGATCGACCACGGCCATATAGGGCAGGAAAAGCACGATCTTGCGCAGTTGGTCGGCGTAGGCCCGGCGCGCCTCGGCCTCGCTGTAGAAACCGCCCCGCGCGGCCGCCAGATAGGGCGCGCTGAGCAGTTCCATGGACATGGAGGCCACCTCGCAGAACTCCATGGGCGCGTTCTGGTTCCAGAGCAGCGGCTGGCGCAGCGATTCCATGAAGTGGAAAGCGTGGCCCCCCTCGTGCAGCAGGGTCGTCACATCGTTGTGGGTGCCCACCGCGCTCATGAAGATATAGGGCTTGGCGCTGACCGGGAAGACGTTGCAGTACGCGCCCGGCGCCTTGTGGGGCCGGGTGGCCAGGTCCAGGAAGCCATCGTGCATGGCGCTGAAGTAGCCCGCCAGCACCGGGTCCACCTGGTGGAAGATGCGCTGCCCGCCCGCCTCCAGCTCGGCCGCGGCGCTGAAGGGGCGCAGCGGCTGGCCGTAGGGGTCGGCCTCGCTGTCCCAGGGGCGCAGCTCAGCGACGCCCAGTCGGCCGGCCAGCTTCCGGTAGAGCTTCGTGGCCAGCGGGACCACCTCGTGCTCGATCGCGTCGTGGAAGGTGAAGGCGTCGTCGGGGGTGTAGTCGAAGCGGGCCAACTGCTGCCAGCGCAGGGCGCGATAGTTCTCGAAATCGGCGTTGGCCGCGCTCTGCCGGCGCAACGGCAGCATCTTCAGGTAGAGCTCATCGATGGCCGGGCGCGCGGCCAGGTAGCGCTGCATGATCTTCCGCCAAATGGCCTCGCGGGCCGCGCGGTCAGGCTCCTGCAGGCGGCTGTTGGCCTGCGGCAGGGTCAGCTCCTCCCCTTGCCACTCGACGGTCATCCCGCCCACGATCTTGTTGTATTGGTTGCCCAGCAGCGCCAGCTCGCTCTCCAGCGGCACGTTCTCGGCGCGGAAAAGCTCCGCCTCGCTGCGAAAGCGGCGCAGCAGCAGCGCGGTGTCCTCGCCCGGCTGGTAGCCCTCCACTGCCAGCAGCCTCTGCTTCAGCGCCTGCTCGGCGATCTGGGACTGCGGCTCGATCTCGCTCACGAAATGCTTGAAACGCTGCTCGGCCGCGGCGTCGGCTGTGTTCTCGGTGACATCCCGGTAGATCTGCGCCTCAGCCTCGGCCAGCGTCTCGGCCAGGGCGTTCCATTGCCTCAGCCAGCCGTCGACGGCCGCCTCATCCAGCGGCGCGGCCAGCAAGGCATCGACATGGGGCTGCACCGTGCTCCAATCGGCGACGTTAATCTGAGGGTGGGAAAGATCGGACATACTGCCTCCTTGCAGGTTGGTTGTGTTGCTGTCAATGGCTCAGCGGCAGCCGCGCGGCCGGCCAGTTGAGCTGGATCCCCTTGGGCAGCAGCCCGTAGCGCGCCGCGCCTTGCAGCAGGATGCTGTTGACCAGCTCGGCGTGGCTGACACCCTCGGCGCGGGCCTCGATCACCAGGTCGCTGATGCGCGGATTCAGGCCGGGCAACGGGTTGATCTCCAGGATGTAGGGCATGTCGTTGTTGTGGCGGTCCAGGCGAAAATCGACCCGCGCCACGTCTGCGCAGCCCATCACGCGGAACGCAGCGGCCGTGTACCAGTTCAGATCGATCAGCAGTTCCTCGTCCACCGGCGCGGGGCAGTGGAAGTAGAAGTCGTCGGCCAGCTCGGTCTTGACCCGGCCGGTGTACAGTCCCGCCTCTTCCGCAGGATAGCGCGCCATGTCCACCTCCAGCGGCGGCAGGAAGTGCAGGCCGGCCGTGATGCGCGGCGCATCCTCGTCGCCAGGCACGCGGCGCGCCACCGGCCCGCGCAGATTGCCCACCACGCCCACGGTGATCTCGCGCCCATCGACATAATGTTCGACCAGGGCCGGCTGGCGATAGCGGGTCAGGATCTCCTTGATCTGACGGCGCAGCTCCAGCTCGTTGTGGACAATGGACTTGGCGCTGACGCCCATGCCGGTGCCCTCGCGCGTCGGTTTGACGAACATAGGGAAGGTCATGTCCTCGTCCAGCGGCTCGTCCACCCGCTCGAAGCTCTGAAAGGGAGGCGTGGGCAGGTTGTGAAAGGCCAGCACGCGCTTGGTCATGGCCTTGTCCAGCGCCAGCGCCAGCGACATGACCCGCGAGCCGGTGTAGGGAATGCGCAACATCTCCAGGAGGGCCGGCACTTGCGACTCGCGGCTGTCGCCCCAGTGGCTTTCGGCGATGTTGAAGCAGATGTCGGGCTTGAAGGCGGGCAGCGTCTCGACCAGCGACAGGTCGGCCTCAAGGAATTCTGCCTCATGGTCGCCGGTGCGTAGGCCGTCGAGGATCGCCTCGATGGTCTCTTCGGAGTCCAGATCATCCCACTGGTCCGGCGACATGCCGGGCCAGCTCGGA
>JAJTXO010000458.1 GCA_021463315.1 Caldilineales bacterium
CATGCTTGGCCGTATCAGCCTGCGTTTTCAAACGCAGGCTTCAGCATGCTTGGCCGTATCAGCCTGCGTTTTCAAACGCAGGCCGGCGCTGCGCGGTATTGTAGCCCACCCCGCAGCGCATGGCAAGACCGCGGCAGGGCCGTTGGTTTCGCACCCGGCGGCCTCATTCCAGGCCCAGCGCCTGGTCGAGAAAGGGCCACAGCTCCGCCGTGGGACGGAAGAAGAAGCGGTAGGTGGGAACCTGCGCCACCAGCGCCTCAGCCGTAGCCAGCCAGGCCGACGCACTGGACACCCGCTCGACAGCCACCTTCTCCGTGGTCAGCAGCGCCAGCACAGCCTCGCCGTGGGCCAGCGGTCTCAGCTCGAACTCCGGGCCATGCTCCAGCAGCAGCAGCGCGCGCAGCGGCGTCTGACGATTGACCCGCTGGATCATCTCCAGCGGCGTGCTGCCTCCCCAGAAGGGGGTGCTCAACAGCCGCGGCTGCGGGCCAGCCAGGCTGATCACCAGGTTCTCATCCACCAGCACATCGGCCTGGCCCGCCGCCAGCCTGGCCGTGGTGGTCTTGCCCACGCCAGAGCGGCCGCAGTGGGCCAGTCCCCAGCCGCGCCGCACCGTGGCCACGCCGTGCAGCAGCAGGCCAGCGCCCGCGCGCGGCAGCTCCTGCATCAGGATGAACGAGATGGCCCGATCCACGGCCGATCCGCCGTAGCCGGGCGCGGACGCGGCGACTTCAGCCTGGCGGCCAGCCAGATCGATGGTCCCCGCGATAACGCCCACGCTGAAACGAGTCTCCTGCTCTTCGTGGATCACCCAGGGAGGGGCCGCAACGTCGATGCCCGGCTGGTGGCGCAGATCGATGCGCCAGCCGGGCCGCGCGGTGGAAAGAAAGGGGCTGTAGCGGCCGGCCAGCTCCGCGGTCCATTCGGCCGAAGGGGTGGTCACGGCAAACGTAAGGCCGGCCACGGTCAACACCAGCGAGTTTGTCATCAAGTCATTGCCTTCTTGAGCCGGCGCAGCAGCCACAGGCCGTCCGCCCGGCCGATCCAGCGCCAGCGCGTCGCGGTCTCCCAGGCGCGGGGCCAGATGCGCTCCCCGTCGCGGTAGGCCGCAGCCACCACACCCAGCACCTGGCTGGGACGCAGCCAGCGATCCGGCTCGCGCCGATGGTCGCCCTGGGTCACCAGGAAGGGAGATGCGCGATGCACCAGCCGATGAACGACCAGCGTATCGCCGGCCGCGAAGACCAACAGCGCGCCCAGCGGGATCCGCTCCGGCGGTGGAACGATCTCGATTTCACAGCCGGGCGGCAGGGTCGGCGTCATGCTGGCGCCGCGCAGCAGCCAGCGAAAGCGCCCCTGCCTCGCCAGGCTTTCGCCCAGCAAAGGCAGCCATTGGTGCAGGTTGGGCAGTGCAGCGTCGTCCGCGGGGTTCAGATCCGCCATCGCACACAGGCTCCCGAAGCTCAGCCAGCTATTGCGCCTGCACCAGAGGCAGGAACACGAAACGCTGCCCCAGGCGGGGAATGCGCAGCCGCAGGGCCGGATCGCCCATCAGCACCTGGGTGTCGATCACATCGGTGTAGCTGGAGCCGGCCTGGTAGACGTATAGCTTGGCGGCGTCCACGGCCGCGCCGGTCCGGACGATGCCATCCTGGAAAAGCGCCTTCACCAGACCTCGATTCAGCTCCAGCAGCGCGGAGCCCACATGCAGCCCGGTGGGGGAGAGATCGGCCACCGCGCCGCGGCCGGGGGTCAGCAGCAACACCTCGCCCAGCGACTGCTCGTTGCGATTGTAGAGCGGGCTGCCCTGGATGCCGATGAAATAGCCCGACCAGCAGCCCAGATGCACGGTGAAGGGCAGTTGGGCGTTGGGGGCCAGCGTCGCCGGGTCCAGGATGTCGAACATAGAGACCGAGCCCCAGCGAAACTGCGAGGCGTGGCCGAACCATTGCAGATAGGCCGCGCTGTTGTTCATGGCTGCCTTGATCGCCGCGCGCATCTCGGCGCCGGTGTCATGGGCAGCGTCCATCCGGTAGTAGATGGCGCTGTCCTCGTAGTCCTCCGGCAGCCAATTCAGGCGCACCAGGTCGCTGAGAGCGTGGAAGTTGCCCGCCGGATCATCCTTGTTGTCGGCCACGAAGACCGCGCGCTGCTGCCAGGCGCCGGCTGGCGCGGCTTCATAGGCCGCCACCTTCTCCACGTAGGCTGTCACGTCGGCCGCGCTTTTGGCTGGAATCCGGCCAATATGCATCTCGGGCAGAAAATCGTCGGGGCCATCGACGCTGACATAGCGATTGTCCACCGCGGTCTCGCCCAGGAACGGATCCACGTGCAGCAGATAGGGCGGGATCAGGTTGGGCAGATCGGTGGCCATATGGTTCTTGAAATCGTAGTGGCCGTCGCCCACCAGCAACACATAGGTTGGCCGCGGCCCGCCCTGGTTCCACTGCTGATAGGCGTAGGCCAGGAAAGTGCGGATCGCCTCGGGATCGACGCGGCCGCCGCTGATCTCGTCGTAGATCTCCTGCACATCCACCTTCTTGACCCGCAGCCCCTCGGCCGTCCGGCGGTCCAACAGCGGCTGAATGGCATCGGCCAGGGAGGAGTGGACGATGGCGATGTAGTCGGCGTTGTTGGCAGGAGAGAGCAGATGGGGCAGCGCGCCCCGCTCGATGGCCAGCGGCGCCAGCAGCGCGCTCTCCGTAGCTGCGAAGTAGCTGGGCGCGGCCGCGCTGGCCGGCCACTGATCCCAGAAGTCCACCGTCCATGAGCTGCCCGCGCCGCTGGCCTGCACGGTTGTCAACTGCACCGGCCGGTTGGGATCGCGCACATCGTAGACGCGCGGCGCGCTGCTGCTCCACCCCTCGGCGCGCACCCGCAGCCGCTGGCCGGCCAGGTCAGGGATCGCCTCCACATACAGCCGGTCCGCCGCGGCCCGGATTCTCGCGGGATAGGTGGTCTCCACCCAGTCGGGGGAGATCCAGTAGAGCGCCACGTTGGGCAACTGGGCTTTGGCCGCCTCCAGGGTGATGCGGTTGGGCGTCTGGTCGAACAGCGCGGTGGAGACAATGGCCGTGGCCAGGTAGGGCGTGCTGCCGTCCCACTGAAAAACGCCCAGCGCATGGCCGTTCAGCCGCACAGCCACCGATTGATCGGGCGTAGCGACGTTCTCCGCGCCGCCGTGCAGGCTCGCCCGCACCACCGCGTTGCCTGGCTCGGCCACGATCGCGTCCTCCCCTTCGAAGGTGTAGGTGGTCGATGCCGTAGGCGCCGCGCTGTTGACGAACAGGGCGGTGTCGAACCAGCGATCGGCGCCCACCGGCAGCGGGTAGAGGCTGCGATAGTCCTTGTTGCGCTCCAGGCGCACCGTGCGCGCCATCACCGTGGCCAGCGGATCGGCCGGCTGCGGGCTGACCGCGCGCGTCGTCATGCGCGGCCCGCTCGCGGCGCCGCCGTAGCTCAGTTGGTAGACATTGCGCGTCATGTAGCGCCCCACGTAGGGCTGCGCGTAGAAGATGATCAGATCGCCCGGATCGAAGCGGCCATCGTCCGCGCCCGTCACCTGGATATCCACCGGCTGGTTCAGATAGCTCATGGCCAGAGCAGCCGGGTTCAGCGACGCCACCGGCACGCCCTGGGCCTGCAAGTCCTGATAGGTCAGGCGATAGAGGCCGCGCGGGCCGGTGTAGATGCGCAAACTGCCGTCCGCAGCCTCCACGGGCGCGGCGGGCAGCGCCAGAACAGCCCGCGCGGGGGCCGGCGTCGCGGGCTCGATGGCCACCGTTATGCGCAGCGTGGGATAGTAGAGCAGCGCCTGGCCGGCCGGGTCGAACTGGAAGGGAAAGGCGCGCACCACCAGCAGCCGGCGGCCCTGCTGCCACTGCTCCGGGCCGGCCTGCGCCAACTGCGCCGGATAGCGCGCGGCGCCGCCGTAGATGGCCGGATCGGGCCGGTCCACCAGCGGCACGCTGGCCGGCAGCTCAGCCGTCTCCTGCCACGGCTGCGGCGCGTTCAGGTCAAGCTGCGGTGTAGGGACCGCCGGCAGCGGCTCGGTC
>JAJTXO010000459.1 GCA_021463315.1 Caldilineales bacterium
GGTGAAGGGCAGTGGGTCCGCGCAATGGCTACCTGGCCAGCGGGGTGCTCTATGCCGGCGAGTCGTTGACCAATCTACCAATCTACCCATCTACCAATCTACCCATCTACCCCAGCCTGATTTTTAGCCATGTGCTGTAATGCCTGCCTGAGCAGTGCCTGATTGGCTGCTACGTTGAACCACTGCGACGCGCCGGAGGGGTGGGGGAGCGGCACGACCTGGCTGGCCGCGGGCAGGTGCTGTTGCGCCCACGGCGTCAACTGGGTGTCGTCGTTCGGGCGGACAAATACGCGGCCGATCACCTCGTGCAGCGGCGCGCTGTGGGACAGGAAGCGGCCAATGGCCAGTCCGCCGACGGGAACCACGATGCGCGGCTGCACCAGGGCCAGCTCCTGCTCCAGCCAGGGCCGGCACAGCGCCTGTTCCTCTTTGCCAGGCACGCGGTCGCCGCGGCCGGCCGGATGCGGGCCGGGATAGCACTTGGTGATGGCGGTCATGTAGTTGGCGGCGCGAAAGTCCTCCTCGACCCAGCCAGCCTCGGCCAGCCAGCGGAAGAGCCGTTTGCCGGCCGGCCCGCTGAAAGGGCGATGGGTGCGCTCCTGCTCCATCCGGCCCGGCGCCTGGCCCACGATCATCAGCGGGGCCGTGGGCGAGCCGGCGCAGATGGGCGGCGAGGCGATGAAATAGCCAGCTTCGGCGCAGCGCCGGCAGCCGCGCAGTTCCTCGTGCAAGGCGGTCAGGGTATCGAACATGGCGCAGATTATACCACGGCACGCCGTCAATGGGTAACAGGGGGCCGCCGGTTGACAACCGTTCCGAAAAGCTGGCGACCGGGGTTACACCTGCCATCTCGGTCGATACTGAATCGCTTCGGCCAGATGCGCGGTCTCGATGCGCTCGGCGCCGATCAGGTCGGCGATCGTGCGGGCCAGCTTCAGCGTGCGGTGATAGGCGCGCGCGCTCATGTGCAGTTGGCGCATGGCCGCGCGCAACAGGCTGTGCCCCGCCTCGTCCACCGCGCAGAACTCGCGGATCTCCCCCGGCCCCATGTCGGCGTTGGTCAACAGCTCGCTGTGGCCCTCGGCATAGCTGGCAAAGCGGCGCCGCTGGCGTTCCCTGGCCAGCTCCACCCGGGAGCGGATCTCCCTGGAACTCTCGCCCCGCCGCGCGTCGCTCAGCTTGTCGAAATCGACCCGCGGCGCCTCCACGTGGATGTCGATGCGATCCAGCAGCGGGCCGGAGAGGCGCTTCTGATAGCGGCTGACCACGGCCGGCGAGCAGCTACATTCGTGCTGCGTGTCGCCATACCAGCCGCAGGGGCAGGGATTCATCGCCCCCACCAGCATGAAATTGGCCGGGAAACTGAGCGAACCCTGCGCGCGGCTGATGGTCACCACCTTGTCCTCCAGCGGCTGGCGCAGCGTCTCCAGATTGTGCGGGCCGAATTCCGGCAGCTCGTCCAGGAAGAGCACGCCTCGGTGGGCCAGGCTGATCTCGCCCGGCCGCGGCAGCCGGCCGCCGCCCACCAGCCCCGCGTTGCTGATGGTGTGATGGGGCGCGCGGAAGGGGCGCTGGTTGACCAGCGGCGTGCCCGGCGGCAGTTGTCCCGTCACCGAGTAGATGCGGGTGATGTCCAGCGCCTCCTCCAGCGTCAGCCGGGGCAGAATCGACGGCAGCGAGCGGGCCATCAGCGTCTTGCCCGCGCCGGGGCTGCCGGTCATCAGGCAGTTGTGGCCGCCAGCCGCGGCCACCTCCAACGCCCGCTTGATATGCTCCTGTCCCTTGATATCGGCAAAATCGACGCTGTAGGGGGCGTCCTCCACCTCGTCCAGGCTCTCCCGGTGCTCGAAGACGGGAATGGGGTCGAAATCGCGCAGGTGTGAGACCAGCGCCGAGATGGAGGGCACCGGGATCACCTCGATGCCGCGGATCAGCGCGGCCTCGGGCGCGTCTACTTCGGGCAGATAGACCGTCTTGATGCCCTGTTGTTGCGCCATATGCGCCATGGGCAGCACGCCGTCGATGTGGCGCAGGCTGCCGTCCAGGCTCAGCTCGCCGATGAACAGCGCCTGCTCCAGCCGATCCAGCGGCGTTTGTTCGCTGGCCGCCAGCAGTCCCACCGCAATGGGCAGATCGTAGACCGGCCCCACCTTGCGCAGATCGGCCGGCGCCAGGTTCACCGTCACCCGGCCGCGCGGATAGTAGAGTGCGGAGTTGAACAGCGCCGCGCGCACCCGCTCGGTCGATTCCTTGACCGCCGCGTCGGGCAGGCCAACCAGGGTGATCGAGGGCAGCGAGTTGGCGTAGATGTCCACCTCCACCTCGACCGCGGTGCCTTCCAAGCCTACAACCGAACAACTGATGACTTTGGCCAGCATGCGCTCCGCTCCTCTTCTGGAACGAACACGAATCGGAACCAGCGAAGTTGGCGCTATTGTAGCAGATGGAACCTGGTTTGGCAACCAATCGGCGGCGCTGAATAGCCCTTCACTTGCATCTACAGTCAAATCGTGGTAAACTCGCGTCCGATCCGCATCTGATGGCGTCGGACCTGGTCGCTGTCTTGCAGCGGCTGCCTCCCACAGGCAGCCTGATCTTCAGACTTCGCGCTTTTCTTCTGGAGGAAACCTCATATGACCCAACTGTTGTCCATCTGGTCGTCGCCGGTGTTGCAGCAGGATGACACCGGACTCTTGGCGCTGCTCACCAGCGGCGTGGGGCTCTTCTGCAGCCTGATCTTCGTTCTGCTCTTGATCGCCAGCATGTGGCGCACCTTCACCAAGGCTGGCCAGCCTGGCTGGGCTGCCATCATTCCCATCTACAACATCTACGTGTTGTTGCAGATCGTGGGCCGGCCTGGCTGGTGGCTGATCCTCTACTTCATCCCCTTCGTCAACATCATCGTTGGCCTGCTAGTCTCCATCGATCTGGCCAAGTCCTTTGGCAAGAGCGCGGCCTGGGGCGTGATTCTACTCTTCTTCTTCAACATCATCGGCTATCTGATCCTGGGCTTTGGCGATGCCACCTACAAAGGCCCATCGGCCACCACGGCAGTCACCACCGTCTAGCACACCCAAGCGTCAGTGATCGCGGGATCGCAGAAACGACCGACGTCGTCACTCCGTCACTGCGAATCGCTGCGCTGTTCTCCATCCACCGGATGTATGATCGGGCCAGGGCCTGGCGGGCGAGATTGCCTGTCAGGCCCTGGTTGTTTCATCAGCCCTCCAGAGAAAGGTATCCACCATGAGGGTTCTCTTCATCGGCGGCGCCGGCGTGATCAGCTCAGCCTGCGCGGCTTTGGCCGTGCAGCAAGGCATCGACCTGACCTTCTTCAACCGCGGGCTGAGCACAGACCGGCCCGCGCCGGCCGGCGTGACGCTGCTGCGCGGGGACATGCGCGACCCTGCCAGCGCGCGGGCCGCGTTGGCAGGGCGTTCATTCGATGTCGTCGTGGACTGGATCGCCTTCACCCCGCAGCACATCGCGACTGACCTGGAGCTCTTCCGGGGACGCGTGGGCCAGTACATCTTCATCAGTTCCGCCTCGGCCTATCAGACCCCGCCCGCCAGCCTGCCGGTGCTCGAATCGACGCCATTGGACAACCCCTTTTGGGACTACTCGCGCCAGAAAATCGCCTGTGAGGAGCGGCTGGTGCGCGCCTATCGCGACGAGCAGTTCCCCATCACCATCGTCCGTCCCTCTCACACCTACGATGCCGGCAAAGTGCCGCTGCTGGGGGGCTACACCTCGTTGCAGCGCATGAAGCGGGGCCAAGCGGTGCTGGTCTACGGCGACGGCACGTCGCTCTGGACCTTGACCCACAGCCGTGACTTTGCCAAGGGCTTCACGCCGCTGCTGGGCAATCCCCGCGCCATCGGCGAGGCGGTGCATATCACCTCCGACGAGTGGCTGACCTGGAACCAGATCTACCAGACCATGGCGGCCGCGCTGGGGGTGACGCCCCGGTTGGTCTCTGTGCCCAGCGCGCTGATCGACGCCTACGATCCGCTGCACGGCGCAGGTCTGTTGGGCGACAAGAGC
>JAJTXO010000046.1 GCA_021463315.1 Caldilineales bacterium
CATCCCTTCGCGCTCGGGCTGCGCCATCAGCCTGAATAGTTACGCTGCCTTCATATCTTGAGCGACATCCACTTCACGAAAGTCCAACCGTCGCTCCACGTCAAAGACGCTGAATGACGAATTGGTCACGGCTTCGAACGTGGATCGTACCATCCCGCGCAGGCTGGTGGCTGGGATGGCGTCCTTGCCCTCGTATTGGAAGAAGCGATAGCTCTTGTGCTTTTTGTCCGGGGCATTCGTCACTGGTTGTTCTTTCACCTCGTGGCTATCCGAGATGAAAAGCGGCGTGACTGTTTCCAGCGTGCAGGTGATGCGTCCCGTCAGCCCGACGTAGCGGTCATGGGGCGGCGGCGCGCAGCGGCCCAACAACTGCGCGTCAGGGTCGTCAGGGACGATGTCCGGCTCAGGCAGATAGCGCACGAAGTTGTAGGGGTTGAGGTAGCGGTATTGGTCGCGCAACTCGGCCGGCTGGCGCGGCGCTGGCCAGGGAAGTCTGGGCGTTTCCCGAGGTTGAGCCGCGGCCTGCTGGACTTGGGCAGCCTGCTGTTCGCGCTGTGCCGCGCGCGCTTGCTTGCCCTTGTCTTTCTGCTGTTGTTTCCAGGGTTTGCTGGTGGATGGTTTGGGTTGTTTCTTTGCCATGAGACCTCACGAGTTTCTGTTCTCAAGATCCTCAATCATCATCCCGATAGCTTTCCGGCAGTCTTGGAGCACTTGCCTGGCAGCCCCTTCGTCCCATTCGGTAGGATTTCGTGCCTTGGGATGCATTGCTTCGTTTCGCTTCTTGAGCAACTTATCAAGTAAGGTAAGAAGCTCCGATGGGCATCTCAAAACAGGAATTTTGAGAGTTGTAGTCAGGTTGCCCCATGCCCCAGAAGCAGGTTGTTGTGTCGTCCTGTGGTAGTAGCTGCGCAGAACATCCTCGGTTGCTCTTAGCATGAACATGATAGATGCTGCCGTAAAACCAACAGCATAGCATTGAGCCGCCTCACGAAAATCATCATCACCTTGCGGTGTCAGCTCCAAGATGCCGCCTGAAGGGATGCCAAAGAACGCCGCTGGATCGCTCAGCAAACTCTCGATCTGGCCCTCGCGATCTCGTAAGGCAACGAAGGCCTTTCGCCGGTTTCCTTCCTCAGTCAGAGCCCGTCCCACAGAAGTGACGATCCGGCGTATACGTATAGCATCGTTTTCAAGACGACTAGAGCGGTCTTCAGCTTCGATCTGCTCCAGAAGCTTGTCCAGTTCTGTTCCCAAAACGCGCTCAGACTCAGGGAATTCGAGTGCCTCCAGGTCTTTCTGGAGCATTCTCAGTCGATCGGCGATCCCAAGTTGATTACGGCGCGATGAGTTGATGGGGGTTTGCGAAGTCACACGGCGCAAGACCTCCAAGTTCGAGCCGATACTCATGAGTTCCCATACAGAAAGCTCGTTGTTGCGATTGCTGGTTGACATGGTAGCAAATCTCAATGCCTAGCCAGATTGATCTCCGTATTTGTCGATCAATGGAAAACCTTCCCGGTCTTCCTCAGCGAGCCGCAGCGCAAGACGCGGGCCAGGATCTTGCCCGCCTCGCTTGTTGCCAACGAACCATTCGTATTGTTTACCTTCTGCCTGGGGGTGTCGAGTTGGCCGTGGATAGTGGACAGGATAGGAAGGCGTGGCCGACAGCAGCGCTCTCAGGTCCCGGATGTTCTCCAGTTGCTCGAAGGGCGCGCCGTAGCGCGCCGCCATCGCATCCTTGAAAACGTCTACCCAGCCTTGCCAATCCAGTGTCCTGTTGTTCCAGCCGATCTTCTCGCCAGCAAGCGAAGCATAGCGCGTTTCGGTGTCCAGCAGCGCGACTTCCAGGATTTCGATCTGCGCCGAGCCGAAACCCAGCGGCTTGGCATAGCCGATACGATGGTTCCAGCCTTCCAGTCGCAAGCTCCACAGCAGCGCGCCCAGCTCTACCGGCGCCAGGTTCTCGAAGTCCACGGTGAGTTCGAAGACACTGCCCGCCTTCTGAACGCCACGCACCGTTCGGTTCTGGTCGCTATTGGCGCCGTTCACGCTTCGGTATTCCTGCGGGTTCAATTTGTCGCCGTGATGGCGGTAGACCTTGCGCCCGCGCAGGATTTGACTGTCGTTGTCGTAGTCCACCTGTTGGTCACTCAACCTATCCTGTGGCGGCTTGCCGTCACGGGGGCGCAGGTAGAAGCGATAGGTGGTCGGCTTCGGCGTCGAGAGGATAGCCAGCGTGTCGTCGAAAACCCCGGCGTCCTGGGTCAACACGGCATGGCTGAAGCGTACACGGCTGGCGTAGGCCGTGTGCTTGTCCAGATCGGACTTCTTCTGTTCAGGGTCGTCATCGCCCCACACCCAGCCGAAAGCGCGGCAGGCCGGACAGAGCTTCTCGTACTCGGAGCACTTTGTCAGACCTTCTGGCTGCAGCAGCTCGCCAAGCTTGCGCCTGAAGCCAACCCGCGGCACGGAAACCGGCACGATGAATTTCACGGTGTACGCGCCGCGGCCTCCCCCTTCCAACATCGCGTGGACCAGGTCGCCATCGCGCAGCTTTGGTTCATGACGCCCGGTTCGCTCCAGGAGGAAGCGGCTGAACGCTGGCTCCCTGCCGTCAGGTTGTTCTGGCCTTCGGCGTTTGCCCGCCTCCACGCTGTGGCGTTCCTGGTAGTCGGCGATCAGCTCCTCGTATTTCTTGCGCGCATCCACTGGCAACTCGATGGGCTGGTGCTGCTGTTCGGTGAAGAACAAGCGCTCATCGTGCTTGTTCTCGATGTTTTGATGGGTGATGCAGAGCCGGCCGCTAACCCGTCGCTGATTACCTGTAGGATTTGGTATCGGCTGTCCCGTTTTCGCCAGATGAACCACATTCCAGAACTCGAAGTTGCGACGAGGGTGCTTCATCGGCTCAACGATGGCCTGGCATTCGTCGCCGTGCTGAAAGCCCGCCAGCGAAAGCTTCTTCCGCTTTGCGTAGGGCGTGGTAGGCGCCTGATCGACCGTCTTGCTTCTCCAAAGCGGATCATACACATGCACCCAGGCGGCGTACTGTGGGCCAGAAGGACGCTGGTTGGGTGTGACAGGTGTTGTACCAGGCAGCAGTTCGAGCTCCCAACGATCGTCCATTTTTCGCACTCGCGCCGGTATCAATCGCAGCGCGAGTTCCGGCAGCAGGTGATAGCTCAACCGCTTGTTGCCGGCGAAGTGGGCGAAGCAGGAGTTGGTGGCCGCTTCGAAGATCGAGCGCACCGCGCCGCGCAGGCTGGTGCCGGGGATGGCGACGTTCCCTTCCGGGTCGTGGAAAAAGCGGTAGCTGCGATGGGTCTTCCCGCGACCGACAGGTTCATCGTCGATCCCTTCGCTGTCCGAAACGAAGAGCGGCGTTGTGGCGGTCAAGCGGCAGGTGATGCGGCCAGTCAATCCCACAAACCGATCATGGGGCGGCGGCGCGCAACGTCCCAACAAAGGCGCGGACTTGGGGCTGCGCACCTCCAGCGTGCGCACGAAGTTGTAGGGGTTGAGGAAGCGATATGAACCAGCGCCATGCTGGGGTTGAACCGGCGACCGTCCTGGCTGAGCAGGTCTTCCCTCGCCAGTTTGCGGCTTCTTGTCTCGCTTAGGCTGTCGGTTGCTCAGCGACTTGCGGATCATGTTCTGCAGATCATCGTTTTGTTCAGCCATCGTGTCCTCCCTGCTTATCAGCTGGATTGCTGGAGCTCAGCTCGCGATACCACACAAACGCCGTCTGTCCGTTGTCGGTGTAGCGCCAGAAATGCAGGTAGGCGCGGCCCTTGGCATTCAGTGGATAGGCAAGGTTGGCCGCCGCAACGCGGTCGTCGAACCAGCGGGGTCGGTCGTCCTCGCGCTTCCCCCACAGGATGACCGACTCGGCATAGCGACGAAGCTGACAGTCTGGGTTGCCTTCCCAGAAGTCGGTCGCACCAAACCTGGCCAACGGCAGGTCTACTGTCTCACCCACGTAATGCCACAGCCAGCGGTTGCCATCCCGGCGCAGAGACAAATGCCCGCCTCCGCCGAAGATCTCGGCGCGTTGGAGGAACTTTGGCTGTGTGGGGGCGTCGGCGAACTCGACATGGCTGATATGCTCCCAGACGCGATAGCGCATGGCATCCCAGCGCGGTCGCCAGATGTCCAAGAATTCGTTCAGTTGCCCGGCAGGGAACTCCCCACCTAGAATGGCGGGGCGCTCTGCCACACTGAGCCGCGCCTGCTCCATCTTCTCGTGTAGTCGCTTGAAGTCGATGCTATTGTCGCTCATGGCACCCTCGCAGGATAGGATAAAGGTCAGACAGCCAGTAGCCGTCAACTTGGTCGAAGTAGCTGTCTTTCTTCAGGCCGAAGGCGTGGCGACGGTCCGGGTCCGACACGACCTTGTTGAATGCGTTGATCCACCCTTCGGCCAGGGCTGTCCAGTCGTCCACGGCAGTCTGGTCATAGGTCAACGTCTGGTAGATCCCGCTCAATTCCTTCTCGGCCTGCAACAACCGCTGTCCGGCGGCGATTGCAAGCTGCACGGCTGGCTCTTGATCGTTCTGTGGCAGCGGAAAGTCGTCTGCATGGAGGAACCCGAGCATCAGTGTTCCTTCTTCGATCTTGCACTGACCGAAGCCCTTGGCGGCGCCGAAGCCGACGGTGATCAGCCCATCGTTCAGGTCGCGCAGCACCAGCGCCAGCCAGCCCAACTCCCACGGTTTTGGGTTCTCCAGGAACAGCCGCACGCTGAACTTGGGCTTCCACAGCACCACTGCGTCGAACTTGGCGCTGTCGCGACCGCCGCCAGTGAAACGGTCGATGGCCAGGAAGTCCAGCACCTTGGTCTCGACCTTGTCGCCGACGAATGACGCATCCTCGACCCGCAGCCGGCTGCCGTTCCACGTGCTGCCAAAGAGCTGGCAGGCCAGACAGAGTTTACCATCTGCCCCTTGTTGCTCGAATTTGCTGCGCTCTTCCTTCGGCAAGGTCTTGATGAAGCTGTTGCAGCTCGCCACCGGATCGTCGGTCTTGGCTGTCAGCGGATTGCAGGCGGGACATGTAGTCAGAAATTGCGCCTTGCGGCTTTCGGCATCGGCGCCTGCGTCCCATGCTTTGCAGGTCGCGAGGGTGCGGGCGATGCGTTCAGCCTGGCTGCGCAGCACCCCGCGCAGGCTGGAGCCGGGCAACACCGGCCTGGCGCCTTTCTCGTAGGTCGCCAGCACCGGCGCGTGGTCGAAACCGCTGCGCCCGGCCTGGGTCAGATCGTGGGTGAGAAACGGGCCGGTCGCCGCCAGCGTGAATTCGATCACCGCCCAGGAGCAGGCAACGGGATGCTTGCCGCTGTACGGCTTGATCAGGCTGCGAGCCGCCTTAACCCGGTCGGTAAGCCAGTCGCGGCCATCATCGGTCGCGTCCCACGGCGGGCCGTCTCGCAAGAACTCAATCAGCGTATCCGACTGGCTGAGGTTGCGTTCGATCCAGCAGACGCTCTCCAGCTTGAGCGCGCCCAAGCCACGATTGACGCGCCCGCCGACCGCGCCTCGCCCCTGTTCCCATTCCGCCAGGGCTGCGGCAAGCAGGGGCAACGTCTTGTCTCGCTTCTCCAGACGCCTGTCGATCTCCAGCCGGAGCTTGAAGGCGGTTTCGGCAGGCAGCACCTCGTAGTCGAACTTGATGCGCTCGCGCCGCGCGGCCGCGCCGGTGACGCGGTCGATGCCCACGCCATCGCGAATCTGCACACCAGGCGCTGTATTCAACGTGGCATCGTATACCAGCACCCGCGCCGCAGTCGCTCCTTCGTTGTCGTCGCGCGGGTTCACGTCGCCGAACAACTGGCAGACCAGGCATTGGCACGCCTGGTCAGATTGTTCTCCCGTCAGAGCCTGACACGGTTTTTCGTCGTCGAACCGCGGCGCTAGCCGGGTGGCAATGCTGCGCAGCGCGCCGGCGATGGCTGTGCCAGGGATCAGCAGGCGGCCACGGGCGTCGCGACGCAGCAGGTCATCGGCCGTTTCGGTGTCTTGCCCCGTGCCTACATGCAGCGCCGTGCGTAGAACAAGGTCAGCGGTGATCGCTTGAAAGGTCATGGTTACCTCCGTTCCTGAGCTTTCTGACGGGCGGGACCAGCAATGCGGGCAGCCAGCAACTGCAGACCGATGCGCCAGGCCTGGGCATCCTTTTCAAGTTGATGGCTCCGGAGCTTATTAGCCAATTGATCAACCGCACCCTCTTTTTCAAGTTTGCCATCCTTGGCATATCGACCTATTAGCTGCTCCATATCCGATTTCCCATCAGCCTTGAAGAAGTTCTTCTTGTCGCGGCCCTTCAAAGGTTGAGTGAGCAACTCCTCCTGTTCGCCCAATCGCTGCAGCGCCTGTTTGATGGCATCAACTGACGTTTGGCGAGAGGTATGGAGCAGGCGAGCCACCGCTTCGAAGCGTTCATCGTTAAAGCCATTCATCCGTTGTTCCTCCAGATGCTTGAGCCAGTCCAGCGCAAACTGAAGAACTGCCACCGACGGATGTGGCGCACTCTCCAATGCCAGCGGCGGCAGGTCAACCCTTTTGCTTTCCGCTCCCTTCATCTGCTGGTACACCGGATGGTTGAACGCCACCCGGCCGAAGCCTTCGTCGCGCCGCAAGCCGATCCCTTGCATCTCTGCCTCTTCCAGCAGCCTCGCCAGCTCTTGCCCATCGATGCCCGTGAAGCTCAGCCGCGCGCTGGAACCGGCGACGATGGCGACATCGCGGGTGCGCGGCAACCCCAACTTGGCGTTGAACGCATCCACCGTGCGCACGGCCGAGAATGCCAGCGTCTCGCCGTCCGAACTGCGGTCAATGGAAACGTTCACTGCCGGCGGCAGCCTCAGTTCACGCTTCAGCCATGACGGGTCGAACCCTCGCCAGAAGCGCCCCCACGGGTCGGACACGACAGCATCGCTCTGCAGCAGCATGGTCACGTTTGCGGTGGAGGTGAGGCGCTCTCCGAGGCTCTGCAATTGCAACAAGGGCTTGTCGATGGGCCTGAACGCAGCGCTGACCTTGCCGTAGCCGCGCTGTGTGGCCTTGCCCAGTTTGAGCTCGTCAACTTTCCCAACGACCTGCAGATCTGCCATCGTCCGTAGAACCTGCCAGACGTTCTCATTGGTGCAGGTGATCTCGCCCACGAAGTACTGTCCCGGCTCCAGCGCCACATAGCCGTAGATGTCGCCGGTGAGCGCGCGGCCGCTGGTGGGGGCGACGCGGATGTGCATCTCCACCGTCTGCTTGGGCACATGTCCTGACCGGGGAGCGCCTTTGACCAGCGAGACGAAACCGCCCAGATTTTCCAACTTCACCGGGGCGGCCCTTCGTCCACTGGCAGTTCCTTCAGCGGCGCAGATTGGGCACTCCTGCGGATGATCGCGGAGAAGGCTCCATATACCGTGTCCCCTATCGCTGCTGCGTTCTGAATAACCAGGGTGCAACTCGCAGGTCATCAGGTCGCGCGGCGCAATGATAGTCCCATAGGCCGTGCCAGGGTTGTCTTTCCGAACTTCCAAGGGCGTCAGGGCCGAGAAACGCACGAGATCGCCAAAAAACAACTCGGCGAAGTTCTGGTACGCCACGCTGCCAGGTTTCAACTTCTCTGCAAATCGCTGTGCAATGCGCCACGCTAAAGCGCCGCGCAACACGCTGCCCGGGACAGTGTCCAGCGTCTCGAACTGGTTGCCCGCCTCGGAGCGCCGGGCCACAAGCAGCGGTTCGTCGAGGCGAACCAAAACTTGCAGCCGATAGGCGTGCCGGCCAGGGTCAGCGGCCAGATCCAGTGGCTTGATAGCGGTATCGATGACGCCGCGGACCGGCTCTTCTACAGCCTCACCCTTCAGGCGCTGCGCAAACCGTCCGAGGATCGCTGTTTCCTTGCTTCGATCCACCAGGTGGATTTCACACTCACCATAGCCGCGACGTTTGCCCGCGCCGAGGTTGCGCAGCAGGCGCGCGGCGGCGACCAGCCACTCCGCTTCACGCTGGGCGGCTTCGTCGTCGATGTCGCACTCGACAACAAAGTAGAAGCGCAGGCTGCCGTCCCCTTCCTCGCGGCTGAATAGCTTGCTCTCTTCGGCGCGGCGGGTGCGCGGGTTGACCCGGACGCGCGTGGTCGTCTGCGCGGCTGTTTCGCCAGGCCGCCAGTCACGAGACCGTGTCTGCGGCGCAGCCAGCCCCTCCGGTCTGGCCGATGAGATGCGCCAACGCTTCTTGTGGCCGGGTGTGCCGAAGATACTGCACGCGAGGCACAGGTCATCCTCATGCTCGGCGTGTTCCTTGCCGGGGAGGGCCCCCAGGTTGAGCAGATCAGTGAGGCTCTCTCGCAGGAGGCCGGCGAGCACCGTGCCGCGGATCACCGGCACGTTGTCCGGATCGCGCAGCAGCGCCGAGTCCACCTGCAGGCCCAAGCCATGTCCGGCGCCGATGTGGTAGTCGCTCTTGAATGCAATGTCGAACTCCAGGCGGATGCTCATTCTTCTTCCTCCTGTGCCTCGTACTTAGCGGGGCTATGTTCAAGATCCTGGGCAAAGTCCCAGGCTTCCAGCAGATCCAGCATGCCATGCACCAATGGGGAACCGTCGCCTCGCTCAACTTCGCGCCAGTGGTGCGCACCGTTGCCATCGTTGGCAGGCTTGCCCAGCGATTGGAGCGATGCTTCGACTCGTTGGCGTGTTGACTTGCCAAGCCGCTTCAAGATTTTTCCCAGCTTGGAGGTAGTCCAGTTCTCCAGCCTCTCGTTGCGGTCGTGGACGGTCATTCCGACGGGCAGGTTTTCAAAGCAACGGCGCAACTCAGCCAGGCGTTTGTTTGGGACATCCTTGAGCGTCATGCGCTGCGCCAGCAACTGTTCGAGGTCAATTCCTCGCCCCTGCGCAGTCTCTGACAGGCCATCCCGGGCCACCCAGTACGGACGCAACGTCGATCGAACAACGGTTACGCTCTGCTCATCTTCATCTTCCAGCCCTGCCAGTCGATTACCCACGATGACCTCGAAGTTGACTGAGGACAGATGCTCGCCTGTCTCTGCCGCCAGCAGCTTGCTTTGGCGCTTGGCTTCCTTGAGCAACGCCTCGGCTCGACGATGTGCCAGCGCGTAGGGATATTTGCTCTTGCAGATGACGACGGCAGCGGCTACGGTTGGACGGGGAATACCACCGTCCTCCTCCCCGATTGTTAGCCCTGCATTTTCGATCAACTGGCATAGGTGATCCTCCCATGTCAGACAGAAGCGCCGAGCGAAGTCCAGAGAGTAGGGCGCCGGAATCAATGCAAAGAGGTCGTCGCCGCCGAGGATGAGGGGGAGCACCGGCACGATCTCTCGATCTTCCTTGTCGTATCGGGGATCTAATCGGGCGATAAGGCTGCTGGATGCGATAGCCAAACTATTGCGCGCCGCATGTGTAAGGCCATCGGAGAGCTTTTTGATTTGAGGTTCATCGCATCGTCGAAAGATCATTCCCATCCCGTTGCCATCGGCGATGAGGTAGGCCACATAGTTTCGGCCACGCAGATCATGCTCTGCCACCTTGTCGGTATCTTCCGGCCAGACGTATTGAGCAAGATGGTCTTCACTTTTGACGATTGCGACCAAGAATTCGCGCAACTGTCCCAATCGTTCATCCCATCTTTCCTGCGCCTTCGTCTGGCATGTGGGGCAGAGATATCTCTGCCGATCGCCTGGCTCATTCGGTAGTTGCCCGAAGTGGTCTGCCAGCGTTACGCCACACGACGCACAGAACGCCATGTACGACATGTGAGCTTCGGCGACCACACCCTGACGGCGACCCTTCGCCCAGCGCAGCTTCTTGCCAGCCTCATCGTTCGCCTTGCGGAAGTCGCCGTTCAAGGCAACTGGCTCGGCCACCGTCAGGCTGCCCCCCAGCGCCAGACGGTAGAGTTCAGCCAGATCCGCGCCAAACGCCACTGCATCAGCTTCGGTGTCAAAGATCACACGAAAGCTGCCGCCGTCGTTGACCACGATTTGGCCCTTGAATTCCGGCGCCAACGTGTCCTCGACGCTGCTGCAGAAGCGGGTCAGCAACTGGCTCGCGCCTACTACCTCGCGCAGGCGGGAGGAGCGAAAGATGAAATCCTGGATTTTATCGGCCTCGGCGGCCAGTAGATAGGGCATAGTCAGTCCTCCTGAGTTTTCGTGCGCAATTGCGGGGGGAGAAAGTCGAGCTGGAGTATGCCGCAAAGTTCATTCCACGTAACAGCTTCCGCTTTCAGGGCGAGCGACTCCAGCCGTGAGCCGATTAAGTCCTCGAAATTGGCCACAGCGAATCTGAGTGCATCTTTGGCAAGGTCCTCAGAGACTGCAACGTAGCGATGAGTCAGAACATTTCTCCGATCAAGAAACGTCTCCCATCCTGTTGGACTACCGAAGTGCGTCGTTGAGCACCACCAATCCTTCATTGGTTGACTTACGGTCACGCTTTCCTTGGGCGCGTTTCGCAACCCAAGATCGTTGAGAGAGATCGATTGACCGGCAGGGCTGAGAAGCGCCTTAAACATTTTTTCAGCTCCAGGCGTTCGCTCCCCGAGCGCAGAAAGAAAGGTAGATTTCACTGACGAATCAACGATAAGAGCCACAATTCGGGCAGCCACGAGTACTTCACTAAGGCCACCCGATCGAAGAAATGCAGAGCGAAAGTCTTGGTAAATGTCAATGAGTCGCTCGATACGTTTCAATTCATCATAGGCATATGCCTCCAACCTACTTGCGTCAGCATAGATGTCGGTTGGCCAGGACTGTGTGCTTCCGCCCGATACAACGGGCCAATTCGCGCCCAAGATGGTCACGGCGCTTGGCGTGACTGATTCAGGAATATTGCCAGCAAGCTCTTTGGCTTTGCTGAAGTTGCCGCTATCCCACGCCTCATACATTTCCATTATTTCCGCCAGCCGAGCCACCTTGTCGACATCGACCTGTTCGTAGAGCGATCTTCCTTCTCTATCCTCGTTTAGGGCATTGGACATAGTCCCCATGATCCCAACGCCGGGAACATCTCCATCCCTTGCTTTACCTAACAAGGCGCGAGCGTTGCGAAAATTGTAGCTCGCATACAGCCGCCGCACCTGCTCCCAGTCGCGCAGACGGAAGGCCTCGTAGGGATTGGCGATCTCGCCAATGCGACAGGTGTAGCCGTATGGTTTTCCCCACTGCGTATCGTATTTGTCGAAATCGACGTAGGTGATGGGAAGCCCCGAATGCGCCGCGTAGAGGAACGCGCCCACCACCATGCTCTTCTTGGCGCCGGTGATGTCCACTGCATTGGTGTGTCCTTCCGGCGGTTCCGCTTTCTGCTCTTGCATCGCCTTGCGCAAAGCCCGGAAGACCTGAGTTGGCGTGTCTGACCCAAGCTCCACCAAATCAAAATCAGCGGCCTGCAACCCAGGACGCCATTCCTCAGGCAGTACATCTGGCTGAGACAGTCTCACCATGAACTGCTTCAGGTCTTCGCCGTGGTCACTTCCCGGTGTATCACCATAGAACGAATTAAGGATCAGCACTACTCGCTTAGGCCGCAACACGCAGACAACTTGCAGCAGCGGCTCGAACGACTCGCCCACGGTGAGCGCCAGCGTATGCACCGGCTTCCCAACGCCGCGCAGACGTTCGCTGCCATCTGACAGCGACTTGACATGTTGAAGTTCCCGACCCAGCAACTCCTTGATGTAGCAGTTGTAGCCGGGCCTCTTCTCCCAGTATTGCTGGGTTTGTCCTCTCAGGTCGGTTTTTGTAAGCTGACAAGACATGATAGATAACTCCTTCACATCTCCATCCCCCACCCCACACCCGACCACGCACCGCCGAGGTGCGCTTCCCCCCCGAGGCCGGGCGTGGGGTGGGTTGTTTCGATTGTATCATGGCCGGCCGGCTTTGCCATCGGAGTAGACCCTGATCTTTTTCAGGCTTTCCTCTGATGTCGCCACGACCAGGCTGTGCTATACTCAGGGCGCTGCGCTGTAGTAGCGCTCGAAGCGCCGCCGCAGGTCGTGATAGGTCATCCGCTCGCCGTCGGCCACACCCCAGGCGATGCGGCATTGGTCCAGGATGGCGGTCTTGTGGCTGTCCACCGTCTTCAGGCTCACGCTCAGCCGCTCGGCCACCTCCTGCGGATTGAGCCCGGCGGCGAAGGCCCGCAGCACCTCGGCCTGCCGCGCCGTCAGTTGCTGCGCCACCAGTTGGCAGCGGCCCCGCTCGCCCTCGTCCATCCAACGCGCCTGGGCCGTCAACACCTGCTGCGAGCTGGCCTGGGTCAGCTCCCGCAGCGCCGGGAAATAGGCGCCCCACGGCGCCAGCGGCGCCTGGATCAGCCGCACCCCCGCGTCCGGCCCCACGTGCAGGATCGCGCCGCCGCTGGCCTCTTGCCGCAGCGGCCGCGGCGTGAACAGATGCCACAGCCGGTCCTGGTGGTCGAACAACAGCGTGGCAGCCGACATGGCCAGCAGCCCGATCAGCCGCGGCCCGCCCGTCACCACCAGATGCAGCCGCCGCCCCTCCGCCTTGAGCTGGCCGATCAGCCGGTGCAGCGTCTGCCAGGTCGCCTCGGCCGCCCGCTCGTCGGTGATGTCGCCGCCAACTTCGTCGAGCAGCGCGTCGAGCGCGAGCAGGTCGTCGGTGATCTGGTAGAGCGTGCTCATTAGAACGGAGCCTCCTCGTCGGTGATCGGGCCCTCATCGCCGGCCGGCGCTTCCTGCACGGGCGGCTCGTCGGCGTTCTCGGCCTCGATGTCGGTCAGCGTGTAGGACTTCCACTTGGCGTCGTACTGGTAGGTGATGCGGGCCATGCAGCCCGTCTCGGCGCAGCCCTGGGCGATGTCGGCGTGCGCCTGACTGAACGTGGAGAGTTTGATTTCCTCTCCGCTGTCGGGCGACGCGGCGGTGATGTTGAACTTCGTCCACGGCTTGCCGCTCTGCTTGTTCGTGCCGGTCTGCTGGTCCACACCGGCGATGACAAAAGTGCGCGTGCCCTGCGGCGGCAGCGCGCCGCCGCCAGACGGTGCGGACCGCGACGCAGGTGGCGTGTGGGGTCGCGCCGGCTGTGGTCTGGCGGCGGGCTGCGCTGCCGTGCCGCGGTCGTTCTCGGGATCGTCGTCCGTGCTGATGTTGAACAGGCTGATGAGCGCGTACTTGCGCGCGCCCGTGTGCGCCTTGTACGGCGCCTTGTCCGTGCTGTCCTCGCCCTCGCCGATGCTCACCACGGCGGCCCATTGACCGCTCGGATGCGAGACCGTGGCCTGCATCTTCACGCGGTAGCGGTGCATCTCGCTGCCCTTCTGCGTCGTGCGGTTCGACAGGTCGGCGGACTGAACGATGCTGTAGGTGACGGCCAGTTGCTCTTTGGCGAGGTGCGGACGGAGCGCCTCGACGAGTTGGTCGCAGGTGACGTAGCGGAACTTGTCGCCGAAGGTGGTCTGTCCATCCTTGCGGATGCTGCCGACCTGGCCCTGAATCCGCGCAATGGCGGCGACGATCTGGTCGCGCTCGGGCGAAAAGGTGCTCTGCGTCTCGATGGGTGCGGGTGAATCGGTCATGCGGTCCTCGTGCGGAATGGGGTGCGGAGAGTGCGCCACCACGGCTGCCGGGCGCGCCCCTTGGGTTGCGGGAATCTCGTCGGCGGCGTGCTGTCGCGCCGGTACTCGCCCTGGCCGAATGAGACGAGCGGGGTCTTGAAGTCCACGCCGCCCGGCTCGATGTCGTGCAGGCGGGTGCCCGCGACGCGATGGT
>JAJTXO010000460.1 GCA_021463315.1 Caldilineales bacterium
CGCCGCGGTCTGCTGCCACAGCGGCTCGGCCCACTGGTCGCCCAGGGTGATGGCCAGCGGCGGGCAACTGCCCACGCAGATGCCGCAGCTCACGCACAGGCCGGGATCGATGATCGCCAGCAGCTTGTGGGCCGAGCCTGGCGCGCGCTCGACCATGGTGATGGCGCGGTAGGGGCAATCGGCTGCGCACAGGGTGCAGCCGGTGCAGCGATCGTTGTGTACTACGGCGGGCGCCAACGGCTTGCGCACCAGCAGCCAGGGCACGGCCACCAACAGCGCCAACACCAACGCCACCCCGCCCCAGAACAGCGCGGGCGGCAGACGCAGCGCGGCCGGCACGTACCAGAGCAGGAAGATGTCCAACGGCAACTGGGCCGGCGTCTGCGCAGGATCGGCCGGCGCCAGCATGCCCACCGGGATCAAAATGGCGGCCAGCAGCAGAGGCGCGGCCAGCAGCGCCATCCAGTAGCGCGGGGGCAGGATCTTGGCCCGGCGCAGCCGCTTGATGTGGATATAGAACAGCAGGCCGATCAGCGCTGACAGCAGCAGATGGACCGTCAGCACCCCCAGCGCGAACAGCCAACCGCCGCCGGCCGCCTCGCTCAGCATGAAGCGGTTGAGGAAGGCCGTACCGCCGCCCGAGCCGGCCAACAGATCGACCAGCGCCTGATTGAAAAGCTGGGCCCGCTCGTCGAAGATCAGCCAATAGCCGGTCAGACCTGCGCCCCACAGAAAGACCAGCAGCACGATGCCGCTGGTCCAGGCCAGCCAGCGCGGCCCGCGAAAGCGATCCATGAAGAGGGTGCGCCAGGCGTGCAGCAAGGCCGCGATGACCGCTAACACCGAGGCGTAGCGGTGCAGGGCGCGCATGAAACGCCCTAGCAGGTTGGCCTCCATCGTGGCCACGGCCTGGTAGGACGCGTCGAAGCCGAACTGGTAGAAGAGGGTCAGGTAGATGCCGGTGGCCAGGATGATCAGCAGGGCGAAGAGGGTGATGGTCCCGGTGTGATAGAGCGGATTCCACTGGGGAGAGCGCACCCAGGCCGCGATGGGCCGCTCCACGGCCAGGCTGATGCGCTCCAGCCGGTTGAGCATCCGCCGGACAGGGTTCTGCTGGCGCAGCGGCCAATCGACGGTGCTGTGATCGGCGGTCGGTGGTTCGACGGCGAAGGGAATCTGGTCTGGGATGGAGGAATCTGGCATGGCGAAGCTACGCAGGGGATCAATCAAGCGGGCGTCCCGCCGGGCCAGCCGGGCGGGACGCCCGTGGGATCGTCGTCACAACTGATCCAGGAGGCGTCTCGCCGGGCCAGCCGGGCGGGACGCCCGCTGAGATCGTCGTCACAACTGATCCAGGAGGCGTCTCGCCGGGCCAGCCGGGCGGGACGCCCTTGGGATCGTCGTCACAACTGATCGGAGAGGCGTCTCGCCGGGCCAGCCGGGCGGGACGCCCTTGGGATCGTCGTCACAACTGGATCACCAGAGCTTGAAGCCTGGCGAAGTGTTCTGCATGTTGGTGATCTGGTAGAGCAGATTCGGTCCGTAGACCAACAGAATCAGCAGGATGGCGATGGTCAGCCAGGGCGCCCAGCGATCCAGCCAGGCCGGCGTGAGCTGCGGATCCTGGATCGACTCGGCCTCCGGCACCTCCGGCACCTCAGCGGCCGGCGCGCGCTTGCGCAGCACCGTGACCACCATGATGGTGATGAAGAGATAGGCGCCGATGAAGAGGATCGTGCCGCCGATGGCTGTCTGCAGGAGACGCGGCTCCCAGTTGGGCGGCACATAGGGCGCCACGCCCAGCGGGGTGCGCCGCGGCGCGCCCAGCAGGCCCAGCGTATGCATGCCGTTGGAGAAGATCACCATGCCGATGAACCAGGTCCAGGCCTGCGCCAGCGCCAGCTTCGGCGCCCACAGCTTGCGATGGGTGAGATGCGGCACCAGCCAGTAGGCGATACCCATGAAGGAGAGGGTGGTGGCCGAGGCCACAGTCAGATGGAAATGGCCCGGCACCCAGGAGGTGTTGTGGATCACCAGGTTGACGTTGTAGGAGGCGTTGGTGATGCCGCCGATGCCGCCGAAGACGAACAGCACGCCGGCCAGGATCTGCGGAACCACCGAGACATCGCGCCAGGGCAGCTTGGGGATCCAGCCCAGCAGCCCCTTGCCGCCGCGCTTGCGCCCCGCATATTCCAGCGAGGCCACCACCGTGAACGCGGTCAGCAGCGACGGAAAGGCCACGGCGTAGGTCAACACCGCGTGGATCGTCTTCCAGATGGTGGGCACGCCCGGATCGGTGAACTGATGGTGGAAGCCCAGCGGCGTGGAGAGCACCAGGAACATCCAGAAGGAGAAGCGGGCCAGCGAATCGCTGAACAGCTTGCCGCCGGCCTGCTTGGGCAGCATGGCATACCAGGAGACATAGGCTGGCAGCAGCCAGAAATAGACCAGCGGGTGGCCGGTGAACCAGAAATAGGTGCGGTTGAGCTGCGGGTCTACGCCGGGCAGCAAGCCCAGCGACCAGGGCAGCAGTTGGGTCAAGATCTCGACCGCGATGCCCAGGGTGGAGATCTGCCACATGACCATGGTGATCAGGCTGCCGAAGGTCATCAGCGGCGTGCGCACGCCGGGATTCTCCTTGCGCCAGCGATAGTAGGTGATGTAGAAGCCGTAGCCCTGGATCCAACTGCCCACCACCACGAAGACCAGACCGACATAGAAGGCCCAGCTAGCCTGCAGCGGCGGGTAGAAGGTGTAGAGCACCGAAGCTTCGTTGAGCAGGATCGGCACAGCCGCGGTCAGCAGGCCCACCACCATCACGATGAAGCCCAGCCAGTTGAGCTTGGGCAGGGCCAGCGGACGGCGCAGGCCATAGGTGACGGTCAGGGTGAAGAAACCGGTGATGAAGAAGGTGGTCCAGATCAGCGCGTTGAGCACGCCATGCAGGGTCAATCCCTGGTAGTAGGAGGCCAGCAGCGGCTGAAAGAGGGCATAGAGATTGCGGTCACCGACGGTCAGGCCCGAGAATTCCAGCGCCTGCAGTGGCCCGAAGAGCGAGCCGATCGACAAGGCCGCAGTGGCCACCAGCAGTTGCAGACCGATGAAACGCTTCTCCCCGTGGGAGAGAACGTACTTCGCCGGCCGGGCAGCCGGCGCGGCCGTGGCGAGAGGCGTGGTTGTGGCAATTGCAGTCATAGCGCGTTACCTCGTGGTGGAACTAGGGCGTCACGGTCAAGGTGCCGTACATGCCGGCGTGGCCGGTGCCGCAATACTCGTGGCAAACCCAGTTGTACACGCCGGGCTCATCGAAGCGGCGCGTCAGGGTCGAGACCTGGCCCGGAATGATCATCATGTTGACGTTGGTGTTCTCCAGCTTGAAGCCGTGCTGGACATCGGAGCTGGTGACGTAGAAGGTCACAGTGGAGCCGGCCGGCACCGAGATCTCACGCGGATTGAAGTACCAACCCTGGCCGTGGGCCACGATGTAGGCCTCGTAGCGGCCGGGCGCCAGCTCCCGCAGCCCCGGCTTGGCAAAGGGGCCGGAGGTGGTGATGGTGTTGGGATCGACGCGCGCCTCGGGCGCGGGCAGTTGGACCCCCAGCGAATAGCTGGCGACAGCCACCGCGAGGGCGAAGACCACCAGGATGATGATCGCGGCAACTATCCATCCCCGCTCGTAGGGGTCGATGTGGACCGATGGCTCAGGGGATTGGGGCATGGGCGTGGTCATGGCGTGGTAGCTCCTTGACTCAACATCATCAGATAGACGTAGCCCCACAGGGCAACGATCAAAACGACGAACACAACCATCGCCAGCACGGTGCCTTTGGGGTGGAACTGCTCGTCTTCGTTCTGTGGCTTCTGCTCTGGCGCCATAGGTTTGCCTCCTTACAGAAAAAGATGACGTGTGACTATTCAGTGGCACGACGGATACGTGCCAGTTGGCTGCACCGCTCGGGCCGCCGTGGCTCGGGCCGGTCTCCTGACCGAGCCCGCTCGCACCGCCGTCGCTCGGGCCGGTCTCCTGACCGAG
>JAJTXO010000461.1 GCA_021463315.1 Caldilineales bacterium
CTTCCGATCTCGATGCGTCGCAGCCGGTGGTTCCCAACGCATGGATCGGCTGGCTGCCGGAGCACGCGGTGATTGCCGATCTGGCCGTAGATCCCTACACGCTGGACGCGCAGCCGCCGGTGGTGCGCGGCGTGGAGGGCATTCCCCAGGGCAGCCTGGACAAGCACATCTTCTATCCCGACGACGCAGACTGGGGGGAGACGGTGCCCGCGTCGATTCCCAGCCAGCAGCGCCGCGCGGTGGTCTCTTGCTACTCCTGGCCCGGCATTCATCCTGAGGCCTGCATGCGCCACTATGCCCAGCAGCTCACGCCGTTGCTGGAGCCGCTGCTGCACAAAGGCTATGATCGGCTCTCCATGAACGGCGGCTACTTCGAGCGGGCCATCTGTCGCGCCACGCTGCGCGCCTGGCTGCGCTCCGAACACTACGAAGCGCGGCCGCGCTGAGGCGGGAACCACATTGCCCAAAAGGCCCTGGTCAGCTATAATCAACCGCAGCGTCTGCCTGTCAGGCCCCATCCCACCCGAGGCCAACCACGCCCATGTCCCGTCAAGCCAAGAAGTGGATCATTTCCCCTACCGCCCCTGCCAGCCACCTGGCCCGTCTGTCGCACGTGGACCCGATGCTGGTGCAAGTGTTGTGGAATCGCGGCATCCATGAGCCGGCCGACGTGGAGTCCTTTCTGGCCGGCGAGACCCGGCTGGACGATCCCTTCCGCATCAAGGGGATGAACGAGGCCGTGGCCCGCATCCGCCGCGCCATTCGCCAGGGGGAGCGCATGGTGGTCTACGGCGACTTCGACGCGGATGGGGTCACGGCCACCGCGCTGCTGGTGCAGGCGCTGAGCGCGCTGGGCGCGTTTGTTCAGGCCTACATTCCGCACCGCGTCGACGAGGGCTATGGCCTGAACATCGGCGCGCTGGCCGAGCTGGAGCGCGACGGCATCAAATTGGTGATCACGGTGGACTGCGGCATCCGTTCTGTGGAGGAGGTGGCCTTTGCCAACCGGCTGGGGATGGATGTCATCGTCACCGATCACCACTCCATCGGCCCCACGCTGCCGCCCGCTCTGGCCGCGATCAATCCCAAGCGCGCCGATTGCCCCTATCCGTTCAAGGGGCTGGCTGGCGTCGGGCTGGCGTACAAGCTGGCCCAGGCTCTGCTGCGCGCCCAGGCCCAGACCCCCGTGCGCAACGGCCTGGCCGTCGATCTGCAGGAGGCCGATCTGCTGGATCTGGTCGCGCTGGGCACGGTGGCCGACCTGGCGCCGCTGCTGGAGGAGAATCGCAGCCTGGTGCAGCGCGGCCTGGCGCAGCTCAACCGCACCCAGCGGCCCGGCCTGCGGGCGCTGATGGGCGTGGCCGGCGCGCCGGCCGGCAAGATCACCTCGACCGCCATCGGCTTCAGCCTGGGGCCGCGGCTCAACGCGGCCGGCCGGTTGGACAGCGCGATGCTCAGCTACGAGCTGCTGCTGACCGGCGACCTGCTCAAGTCCAGCCAACTCGCCAGCCAGCTCAATGCGCTCAACGCCCGCCGTCAGCAGGTGACGGCCGAGGCTTTCAAGCAGGCCCAGGAGCAGATCGAGGCCGCCGACGGCGAGGATTTTCTGCACGTGGCGGCCAGCGAGCAGTTTCTGGCCGGCATCGTGGGGCTGGTGGCAGGCCGGCTGGTGGAGCAGTATTA
Organism: Caldilineales bacterium; assembly: GCA_021463315.1. Taxonomy (GTDB): domain Bacteria; phylum Chloroflexota; class Anaerolineae; order JAAEKA01; family JAAEKA01; genus JAAEKA01. The sequence goes on from JAJTXO010000461.1 coordinate 1,684, forward strand.
CCGGCCAGCCATCGTCATGGAGCTGGGCCCGCAGCAGAGCCGCGGCAGCGCGCGCAGCATCGCCGAATTCGATATCACGGCCGCGCTGGATCGCTGCGCCCAGGAGAATCTGCTGGTGCGCCACGGTGGCCACGCGGCGGCCGCGGGCCTGACGGTGGACAACCGCAAGCTGCCCGCGCTGACCAGGCGGCTGCGCGAGATTGCCGCCGAAGAGCTGGCCGACAAGGAGCTGACGCCGCCGCTGCACATCGACATAGAGACCAGGATGGGCCATCTGGATTTCGCCCGGCTGGGCCTGTTGCAGCAACTGGAGCCGACCGGCTACGCCAATCCCCAGCCGCGCCTGCTCAGCCGCGGGGTGCAGGTGCGGGACGCGCGCCAAGTCGGCGCGGGCGGCGCCCACCTCAAGCTGTCGCTCAGCGATCCCGGCGCGGGCGGCTTGCAGAGCGAGAAGATCTTCGACGCCATTGCCTTCCAGCAAGGCCACTGGCACGGCAAGCTGCCCGCTCACATCGATCTGGTCTACACGCTGGAAGAAAACAACTGGAACAACAAGCGCACGCTGCAACTGGTGGTCGAGGACCTGAAGTGCGCCCAGTGATCCGCGACAACGGCCGGTTCTGCACCAGTTACGGCTACACGCTGGCGCAGCACAGGTGCCCATTTGTCAGGCTAAGACGCTTCGGTAATACTTGACGTTTTCCCAAAATGGGAATAGACTGCTCATGAGAATCGTAGCCATCAAGACCCTCAGCCAGTTTTGGACCAGGCACGGCGACGCAGAGGAACCGCTCAAAACATGGTATGCCGAAGCAACCAGCGCGCAGTGGAAGACGCCACGGGACATACTTGATCGTTACCGCAGCGCCGATATTCTATCTGGCAACCGTGTGGTGTTCAACATCAAAGGCAACCGCTACCGGTTGATCGTGAAGATCCACTACAACACGGGCATCGTCTATATCCGATTCATCGGCACGCATGCCGAGTACGACAGAATCGATGCGGAGACTATCTGATGCAGCCTAAAGTCATCAAGACCGAAGCAGAGTACGAGGCGGCGCTGGCCCGCGTGGCCGAGCTGATGGACGCCCAGCCAGGATCCTCCGACGAGCAGGCGCTGGAGCTGTTCGCGCTGCTGGTGGAGCAATATGAGCAAGCGCATTACCCCATCACGCCGCCCGATCCAGTGGAGGCGATTCTATTTCGCATGGAGCAAGAAGGCCTAACGCGCAAAGACTTGGCGCCCTATATCGGCAGTCCGAGCAAGGTGTCGGAGGTGCTCAACCGCAAGCGTCCCCTGAGTCTGTCGATGATCCGGGCGCTGCACAAAGGCCTTGGCATCCCGGCAGACGTTCTCGTGCAAGAGCCGCGCAGCTCGGTCGCGTACTCATAGAACTTGCTCACGCCCATCGCCGGGAGGCGTCAATGAACTGTCCCAACGGCCAACTGTACCGGAGGTCGCAAGCGCCATGATCATTCGCATCGCCAAAGTTGGAAGCCGCAACCGGGTGGTGCTGCCGCCTGAGGTGATGGACGCGTTGGGCGTGGGGCCGGGCGACGCCCTCTTCTTCGTGGTGGGCCAGAACGGCGTGCGTCTCAGCCGCAGCCCAGAGACCTTCGGCGAATATCTGCAACTGCACGCGGCCGCGCTGCCAGCCATGGAGGATCCCGACGAAGAGGATCCCAACCAGATGCGCTTCGATTGGGCGCCTGCCATGTCACCAAACCCCGCGCCGGTTGAGTAGGCTGCCGTATCGAAACCGTCCGACCCCGCGCCGGTTGAGTAGGCCGCCGTATCGAAACCGACGCTGGGACACCAGGAGATCTGATCCGATGAACACCCCTGTGGCCAAACCCTCGTTCTGGAAACGCCTTTCCATCCCCCTGCGCATCGGCCTGGGTGCAGCCGGCCTGGCCATCCTCCTGGCCCTGATCGGCATCGCGCGCGGCAATGTGCCACTCAATCCCCTGAGCATCCTGCTGGCCCTGCTGATCTCCGGCGGCGCCTGGGGCCTGGTAGCCTGGGCCATTGCCACCGCGGCGGTGGACGTGGAGAATGATGCGTGATGCGTAACCCGTAACTCGTAACTCGTAACTCGTAACCCGGAATCGCGGGCTGTTTTTCCAGTTGCGAGCTACTCGTCACGTGCCATGCCCCAATCTGACATCCCTACACCCACCTCCCACCATTCCGGGTTACGAGTTACGAGTTACGCACTAACCCCAGCTCACCATCCCCACACCCACCTCCCACCATTCCGGGTTACGAGTTACGAGTTACGCACCAACCCCAGCTCACCATCCCCACACCCACCTCCCACCATTCCGGGTTACGAGTTA
>JAJTXO010000462.1 GCA_021463315.1 Caldilineales bacterium
CTTCGGTCCCAGATCCGACCCGCCGATGCCGATGTTGACGATGTCGCGCATCGGCCGGCCGGTGTGGCCAGTCCACGCGCCGGAGCGCACCGCGTCGCTGAAGCTCCGCATACGGGCCAGCACCGCGTTGACCTCCGGCATCACATCCTGGCCGTCCACCAGAATCGGGCGGTTGGAGCGGTTGCGCAGAGCCACGTGGAGCACGGCCCGGTTTTCGGTGTTGTTGTATCTTTGGCCGGTGAACATGGCCTCGATCTTCGCCGGCAGCTCGGCCTGGCGCGCCAGATCGCATAGCAACTGCATAGTCCGCTGCGTCACCCGGTTCTTGGAGTAGTCGAAGAGGATGTCGCCCACGAACAGTGAAAACAGGTCGAAGCGCTGTGGATCGCGCGCGAACAGATCGCGCAGATGCATGACGGCCAGCTCCTGGCGATGCTTCTGCAGCGCCTGCCAGGCTGGCAGATGGCTAAGTTCGGACATGGGTTTCTCCTTCAATGGAGCCAAACTCAGTGCTTCACGATTGTTGTCTCAGTGTCATCTCAATAAACCGGGGTCGAGACTTCCGAAGTCTTCCCCACTATTGAGATGATACGACATGGCCGGCTAAAGCCTCGACTCCGGCAGGCGGGCGCCGTTACGCCGCCGCCTGCCGGTGCGCCTCCATGCGCGCGATCACCTCATGGTACGCGCTGGCGAAGGAGGCCACCCCTTCGTCCTCCAGCTCCTGGGTGACCGTTCGCATGGCGATGCCCAGCGCTTCCAGCGCGGCCAACGTCTGCGCCGCGGCCGGCAGGCCCTCTTGCACCGTTCCTGGCCGCACCACGCCATGGTCCAGCAGCGCGGCCAGCGTCTGCGGCGGCACGGTGTTCACGGTGTCCGGCCCGATCAGCTCGTCCACATACATCAGTTCGGGATAGGCAGGGTTCTTGGTGCTGGTCGAGGCCCAGAGCGGACGCTGCACGCGCGCGCCCAGCCCCTTCAGCCGCAGGAAGCGCTCGGCCTCGAACACCGCCTGGTAATCGGCATAGGCCAGCTTGGCGTTGGCGATGGCGGCCTTGCCCAGCAGTGCGCCAGCCTGCGCCGCCCGCTCGCCGCCGCCCGCGCTCAGCGCGGCTAGATGGCCGTCCACCTTGGTGTCGACGCGTGAGACGAAGAAGGAGGCCACCGAGGCGACGCGCTCCAGCGGCAGGCCCGCGGCCGCGCGCTGTTCCAGCCCTTGCAGATAGGCCTCCATCACCTCGGCGTAGCGCTCGCGCGAGAAGATCAGCGTCACGTTGATGTTGATGCCGTCGGCGATGGCCGCGGCGATGGCCGGCAGGCTGACCTGGGTCGCGGGGATCTTGATCATCAGGTTAGGCCGGTTGACCAACTGCCACAGCCGCCGGGCCTCAGAGAGCGTGGTGGCGGTGTCGTGAGCCAGCTCCGGGCTGACCTCCAGGCTGATGTAGCCATCGCCCGCGTTGCTCTGCTGATAGAGCGGCGCCAGCAGGTCTGCGCCGGCCATGATATCCTCCACGGCCAACTGCCAGAAGATCTCCTCGCCCGTGCGCCCCGCCTGGATCAACGGGGCCAGCTCGGCGTCGTAGTCGCTGGTCTTGGTCATGGCGTTCATGAAGATCGTGGGGTTGGAGGTGACGCCGCGGATCTCGCCGCGGCTGATCATGCCCGCCAGCGCGCCGCTGTGCAGCAGGCCACGCTGGATGTTGTCGTACCAAATGGACTGGCCGGCCTGATGAAGCTGTTGTACGGTGTTCATAGGTTCTCCTGGGCGTAATGCGTAACTCGTAACCCGTGACTCGTAACCCGTAACTCGGAATCCCGGACACGACTCCCTCCTTTCCGGGTTACGAGTTACGTGTTACGGGTTACGGTTTATAGCAATTCCAACGCGTTCCGCTCGACGTTGTCCACGCTCAAGCCGAACTCGCGGAAGATGGTGGCCGCGGGGGCCGATGCGCCGTAGCGGTCGATGGCCAGGACGCGGCCCTGCGCGCCGACCCAGCGACACCAGCCTTGGCTGACGCCAGCCTCCACGGCCAGCCGCGCGCCGACGGCCGCCGGCAGCACGCTCTCCTGGTAGGCCGCGTCCTGCTGGGCGAACAGCGCCCAACTGGGGAAGGAGACCAGACGGACGGCCAGGCCGCGGCCGGCCAGCCGCTGGCCGGCCTCCACGATCAGGCTGACCTCGGAGCCGCTGGCCAGCAGGATGAGCTGCGGCGCACCGGCGCCGTAGTCCTTCAGCACGTAGGCGCCTCGCTGCACCCCCTCGGCCGCGGCGAACGCGCCCGGCGAGCGGTCCAGCGTGGGCAGGTTCTGCCGCGTCAGCACCAGCGCGGTGGGGCGATGCTGGCTTTCCAGCGCCACGATCCAGGCCGCGCGCGCCTCGTTGGCGTCAGCCGGCCGCAGATCGATCAGGCCCGGAATGGCGCGCAGCGCGGCCAGGTGCTCGATGGGCTGATGGGTGGGGCCATCCTCGCCCACGCCCACGCTGTCATGGGTGAAGACCGAGATGCGGCGCAGATGCGACATGGCCGCCAGACGCAACACCGGCCGCATGTAGTCAGAGAAGACGAAGAAGGTGGCGTCGAAGGGGATCATGCCGCCGTGGTAGGCCAGGCCGTTGACCACCGCGCCCATGCCATGCTCGCGCACGCCGAAGTGGATGTTGCGCCCCTCGTGGCAGTCGGGCGCGAAGGCCGGGCTGTTGTTCATCCAGGTGGCGGTGGAGGGGGCCAGATCGGCCGAGCCGCCCATCAGCTCGGGCAGCCGCTCGGCGATGGCGTTGAGCACCTTGCCCGACGAGGCGCGCGTGGCCAGCCCCTTGGCGTCGGCCGGGAACTGCGGCAGGCCGTCGGCCCAGCCCGCGGGCAGCGCGCCGGTCAGGCGGCGCTCCAGCTCGGCCGCCAGCTCGGGATACTCGGCGCGATAGGCGGCCAGGCGCTGTTGCCACTCGGCTTCCCGGGCCGCGCCCTGAGGCACGGCCTGGCGGAAAAAGGCCAGCGCCGGCTCGGGCACGAAGAAGCGCGGCTCCAGCGGCCAGTCCAGATGCTCCTTGGCCCCGTTCAGCTCCTGGTCGCCCGGCGGCTCGCCGTGGGCCTTGGCGGTGCCCTGGCGGGTGGGCAACCCATAGCCGATGATGTTGGGCACGACGATCAGCGAAGGCCGCGGGTCCAGCTTGGCAGCCTGGATCGCCCCATCGATAGCCTCCACATCCAGCCCATCGGCCACGTGCTGCACGTGCCAGCCATAGGCCGCGAAGCGCTGGGCCCGGTCCTCGGTGAAGGCGAGGTTGGTGGAGCCTTCGATGGAGATGCGGTTGTCGTCGTAGAGGTAGATCAGCTTGCCCAGGCGCAGGTGGCCGGCCAGCGAGGCGGCCTCGGACGCGACCCCCTCCATCAGGTCGCCGTCGGTAACGATGGCGTAGGTGTAGTGGTCGATGAGGGTGTGGCCGGGCCGGTTGTAGACCGCGGCCAGGTGCGCCTCGGCCATGGCCATGCCGACGCCGTTGGCAAAGCCCTGCCCCAGCGGGCCGGTGGTGGCCTCGACCCCGGGCGTGTGGCCGTACTCCGGGTGGCCGGGGGTGCGGCTGCCCCACTGGCGGAACTGCTTCAGATCCTCCAGCGACAGGTCGTAGCCGGTGAGATGGAGCAGGCTGTAGAGCAGCATGGAGCCATGCCCGCCGGAGAGGATGAAGCGATCGCGGTTGGCCCAGCCCGGGTTGGCCGGGTTGTGGCGCAGATGGCGAGTCCAGATGGCGTAGGCCATGGGCGCGGCGCCCATGGGCAGGCCGGGATGGCCGGAGTTGGCCTGCTGGACAGCATCCGCTGACAGGAAGCGGATGGTGTTGATGGCTTGGTCTTGAAGTTGTTGAGTTTCTTGCATCATCGGACCTCTCAAGCAGGGCTTTTTCGCGGCGTCGGTGGGCAGTTGCCCGCACAGCGGTTGTCCGAAGACTTTCACCGTGCTCGTCGTCGGGGGCGTGGTCGTTGATTTCGATACGGCGGCCTACTCAATCAACGAC
>JAJTXO010000463.1 GCA_021463315.1 Caldilineales bacterium
GCCGCGCCGACTTCCACCTGCACTGGCCGGAGCAGCCTTACCGCGTGGACCTGCGCGTGCTGGTGGCGGGCTGTGGCACGTCGCAGGCGGCGAAACACGCCCTGCGCCAGCCAGAGAGCCAGGTCGTGGGTATCGACCTCAGCGCGGCCAGCGTGTCCCACACCGAGGCGCTGCGCCGCCGCTACAGTCTGGTCAACCTGGAGGTCCACCAACTGCCCGTCGAGCGGGCCGGCGAGCTGGGCCAGCGCTTCGACAAGATCGTCTGCACCGGTGTGCTGCACCACCTGCCGGACCCCGACGCCGGGCTGCGCGCCTTGCAGGAGGCGCTGGCGCCCGACGGCGCTTTGCATCTGATGGTCTACGCCCCCTATGGCCGGGCGGGCGTCTATATGCTGCAAGAGTACTGCCGGCGGCTGGGCATCGGCCACAGCCAGCAGGAGATCAGCGACCTGGCGGCCACGCTGACCGCCCTGCCGCGCGTCCATCCGCTGGCCCGCCTGCTGGCCGAATCGCCCGACTTCCAATGCCCGGACGGCCTGGCCGATGCGCTGCTCAACCCGCAGGACCGGGCCTACAGCGTGCCGCAGCTCTTCGACTGGCTCGAACGCTGCGGGCTGCGCTTTGGCCGTTGGCTGCGGCAGGCGCCCTACCTGGCGCAGTGCGGCGTTCTGGCCGGCACAGCCCACGCCGCCCGGCTGGCCGCGCTGCCGCCGCTGGAACAGTACGCCGCGGTCGAGCTGTGGCGCGGCACAATGCTGCGTCACAGCCTGATCGCCTATCGCGCAGACCGGCCTGGCGATCGCCATCTGCCGCGCTTCGACGATGACGGCTGGCTGGGCTACACGCCGCTGCGCCTGCCCGAGACGCTCAGCGTGCGCGAGCGGCTGCCGGCCGGCGCGGCCGCGGCGCTTCTCAGCCGCAGCCACAGCGACCCCGACCTGGTCATGTTCGTCGACGCGGCCGAGCTGCGGCTGGTCGAAGCCATCGACGGCCGGCGCTCCATCGTCGGCATCGTCCAGCGGCTGGCCGGGCCTGCCGCCTCGCAGCGCACGCTGCGCCAGCAGGCTCACAGCCTGTTTCAACGGCTGTGGTGGTACGACCAGGTGGTTTTCGACGCATCGAGTAAGGAACACAGGCTATGAACGACACGCTGCCAAGCTGGCATGACACCCCAACCAAACAGGCGATCCTCGACTTTGTCGCCGCCGTCACCGATGAAGCCGGCCCGCACTATGTGCCGCCGGCCGCGCGCATCGCGGTCTTCGACAACGACGGCACGCTGTGGTGCGAGAAGCCGATGTATATCCAATTGGACTTCATCCTGCGCCTGATGGTCGCACGCGCGGCCGACAATCCGGCGCTGCGAACGCAGCAGCCGTGGCAAGCGGCCTGGGAGCGCGACTACGCCTGGTTCGACCAGGCAGTCACGCAGCACTATCAAGGCGATGCCAGTGCGCTGCGCGTGGTGCTGGGCGGGATCCTGGCCTTGTCCGACGGCCAGGTGGTGGAAGAGGTCGAGGCTGGCGCCAGCGCGTTCGTCGCCAATGAACGCCACCCGACGCTGGGGCTGGCCTATCGCGATTGCGTCTATCAGCCGATGCTGGAGCTGCTGCGCTATCTGGAGCGCCACGGCTTCAGCGTCTACATCGTCTCCGGCGGCGGGCGCGACTTCATGCGCGGCTTCAGCGAGGAGCTGTACGGCGTCCCGCGCGCGCGGGTGATCGGCAGCACGGTGGCCTACCGCTACGTCGAGGACGAGCAGGGCGGCGCCATCGTGCAGCGGGCCGACCTGGATGTGATCAACGATGGCCCGGACAAGGCCGTGCAGATCTGGAACGCGACCGGCCGCCGTCCCATCCTGGCGGCCGGCAACTCCAACGGCGACCTGGCCATGTTGAGCTTTGCCGGCGGCCCCGCCTTGCCGGCGTTGCGTCTGCTGGTGGTGCATGACGACGGCGCGCGCGAGTTCGAGTATCGCGCGGGCGCGGAGAAGGCGATAGACGCGGTGCAGGCGCAGGGCTGGACCGCAGTCAGCATGCAGCGCGACTGGCGGCAAGTCTTTCCTGGATGAGGTAGACAGATGCGATCTGGCATCGACAGCACGGTGCAGGCGCTGCGCCCTGAGCGCTCCAACTTCAAGGCCGACATCGTCGCTGGCCTGACCTTTGCCATCGTCAATGTGCCCCAGGCCATGGGCCACGCGGTGCTGGCCGCGGTCAACCCGGTGCTGGGCATCTACACCCTGATGGTGGCCGTGCCGGTCGGCGCCATCTTCACCAGCTCGGTTTTCATGAACGTCTCCACCACCGGCGCGCTGTCGGTGGCGGCCGGCGCAGTCCTGGGCGAGCTCCCCGACGCGCAGCGCGGGCAGGCGCTGATCGCGCTGGTGCTGTTGGTCGGTGTGATTCAGGCGCTGGCCGGGCTGTTCCGGCTGGGCTTCGTGGTGCGCTTCGTCTCCCACTCGGTGATGACCGGCTTTCTCAACGGCGTGGCCGTGCTGATCATCCTGGGCCAGTTGGGCGACCTGACCGGCTACCACAGTCCCTTTGGCAACAGCGTTACGCGCGCCCTGGACCTGCTCTTGCGCCTGCCCAGGATCGATCTGCCGACCACGATCATCGGCCTGGCGACGCTGGCGCTGATCGTGCGGTTGCTCAGGTCGCGCTGGCGCAAGTTTGCCTTCATCATCGCTATCGGCCTTGCCACGGCGCTGCTGGCTTTGCTCTCCCTGCCGATATTCGGCGCGGAAGAGAGCTGGCAGCTGGTGACGACCGTGGGCGATGTGGCCGCCATTCCGCGCACCCTGCCCCACGTGGCCCTGCCCACGCCCGGGCTGATGTTGAGCCTGTTGCTGCCGGCCTTCTCCGTAGCCATTATCGGCCTGATTCAGGGCGCCGGCGTCAGCCAGGCCTACCCCAACCCTGACGGCAAGTACCCCAACGTGTCGCGCGACTTCTTCGGCCAGGGCGCGGCCAACCTCGCCAGCAGCCTGGTTGGCGGCCTGCCGGCCGGCGGCTCGATCTCCGGCACCGCGCTGATCATGGGCGCCGGCGCCCGCTCGCGTTGGACCAACATCTCGGCGGGGTTCTTCGTGGCCGGGATCGTGCTGCTGGCCGCGCCGCTGGTGGAGCTGGTGCCCATGCCCGCGCTGGCCGCGCTGCTGATCGTGGCTGGCTTCCAGGGGCTGCGCATCGAGGCCGCACAGACCATCTGGCGCACCAGCCGGGTTTCGGCCGCGGTCATGGGCTTGACCTTTCTGGCGACGCTGTTCATCCCCTTGCAGTATGCCGTGCTGTTGGGCGTGGCCATGAGCGTGGTGCTCCACGTGGCCCGCCAGTCCAACAAGGTGATGGTGACGTGGATTGTGCCGGTGGCGGGCGGATTTCCCATGGAGCGTCCGGCGCCGCGGGAGCTGCCCAGCCATCAGCTAACCCTCCTCCATATCTACGGCAGCCTCTTCTTCGCCGCGGCCAAGAACCTGGAGGAGATGTTGCCCACGATGGAGAACACCACGCGCGCCGTTGTCGCCTTGGGGCTGCGCGGTCGCGCCGAGATCGGCAGCACCTTTGTCACTGTGTTGAAGCGCTACGCCGAAGACCTGCGGGCGCACGATAGCCGGCTGATGCTGGTGGGCGTCGATCAACGCGTGGTCGATCAGCTCGCCAGAACCGGACTTTTGCAGCTCATCGGCCAGGAGAACGTCTTTCTGGCCACGTCGCAACTGGGCGAGGCCATGAACCAGGCCGCGGCCGCGGCCTACGCCTGGCTGGGCCAACCGCCAGCCGACGCCGAACTGCGAACGGGCCAGGCGCACACAGAGGTTTCGTGAACTGAGCTTTGTTTCGCAGTCCTGGCAATCTCGCGGCAACGCCCGCCTGCGTTTGAAAACGCAGGCTGACACAGCCAAGCATGCTGAAGCGAGCTGGTGTACGCAACGCGGAGCTTGCTTTAGCATGCTTGGCTGTGTCAGACGCCGAATTCATTCGGCGGCGACTTGCTTGCTTTAGCATGCTTGGCTGT
>JAJTXO010000464.1 GCA_021463315.1 Caldilineales bacterium
AATCCGGCCTCCGTGGGTCGTGAGCGCCGCACCGACGAGGGAGTTGTGGAGGCGCAGGGCGGCGGACATCGCGGCGCGATCGCGCTCCCAGAGGGCCGAACTCCCCTCGACATCGGTAAACAGGAAGCAGTAGTCGCGAGCCATACCACCCGCCCCAGGGTTGGTACGACATTATGGGCGCGGCGGACGGGATGACCCCGCGTCAGACCACGAACGGGCGCCAGAAGGAGACCATCAGTGGGCCTAGCCTGCGCATAGGCTCCGAGGACCCCTTCACCCGGCAAAGGAGCAGCACGCCGTGCAGATACGCGGCGCACGCCTGCGCCAGCAGGCCTGGACCGCCGGCCGCCAGGTGTTGGTGGTGGCCTCCGGCGATCTGGCCCACGTCGGCCCGGCCTTCGGCGGGGCCAAGCTGGACGCGGCCGGCCGCGCCGCTATCCGCCAGGCCGACGCCGAGCTGCTGCAACAGTTGGCTGCGGGCAGCGCCGAGGGCTTCTTCGCCGCCATCCGTCGCGTCGAAGACCGCCACAACGTCTGCGGCGTCTCCCCCTTCTACCTCTCCCTGCGCCTGCTGGGCGATGTGGAGGGCCAGGTGGCGGCCTACGACCAATGCCCCGCCGATCAGCACAACACGTCGCTGGTGTCGGTGTGTGGGATGGTGTTTGGGTGACGAGGATTAAGTTGCAAGAAAGAGACCCTATTTCATGACGAACTCCGGCTATTATCGTTTTCCGACGATCCACGACGACACCGTGGTCTTTGTGTGCGAGGATGATCTGTGGACCGTGTCCGCGCAGGGCGGCGTTGCCCGGCGACTGACCTCCAATCTGGGCGAGGTGGATTCGCCCGCGCTGTCGCCCGACGGACAGTGGCTGGCCTTCACCGGCCGCGAAGAGGGCGCGCCTGAGGTCTTCGTCATGCCCGCGCTGGGCGGCCCGGCCCGACGGCTGACCTTCCTGGGCGGCGATGCCAGCGTGGTAGGCTGGACCCCCGACGGCGCCGAGATCCTCTTTGCCAGCAGCCATGCCAGCCCCTTCAGCGAGCGATCGCTGTATGCCATCCCCGCGGCCGGCGGCCAGCCGCGGCTGCTGCCGGTTGGCCCGGCCGCCAGCCTCTCCTTTGGTCCCAACGGGGGCATGGTCATCGCCCGGCACACCACCGACATCGCCCGCTGGAAGCGCTATCGCGGCGGCCTGGCGGGCGACATCTGGATCGACGGCGACGGCCGCGGCCAGTGGCGCCGGCTCTGCGCCGCGGCCGACCGCAACGGCGGCGAAGGGCTGCGGCTGGCCGGCAACGTGGCCCGGCCGCTCTGGCTGGGCGATCGCATCTATTTCCTCTCTGACCACGAAGGGATCGGCAGCCTCTATTCGCTGCCGGCCGGCGAGCTGGCCGCGGCCGCGTGCAGCCCGCAGCGCCATGTGAGCAACGGCGAATACTATCTGCGCCACATCCACAGCGATGGCCGGCGCATCGTCTACAGCGCGGGCGGCGATCTCTATCTCTTCGACCCGGCCACCGACGCCGGCCAGTTGATCGAGATCCAACTGTACAGCCCCCAGGTGCAGCGCAACCGCCGTTTTGCTGACCCCGCCCGCCACTTGCAGCACTTCGCCATCCACCCGGAAGGCTTCGCCGTGGCGCTTGCCAGCCGCGGCCAGGTGTTCAGCATGGCCAACTGGGAAGGCGCGGTCAGCCAGCACGGCGAGGCCGTCACGACCGTCGATGGCGCGGCTGTGGCCGTCCAGCGCCGGCTGGCCACCTACCTGCACGACGGCGAGCGGCTGGTTCTGGTCAGCGACGTCGAGGGGGAAGATACGCTGGAGGTGCATCGCATCGAACCGGGCGCGCCGGTCCAACGGCTGGCTGGCCTGGACATCGGGCGGCCCATGACGCTGCTGGCCTCGCCGACGCGCGATCAGACCGCGCTGACCAACCATCGCCACGAGCTGTTGCTGGTCGATCTGGCTGAGCAGACGGTGCGCGTGCTGGATCGCAGCCCCTATGCCAGCCTGCGCGGCGTGGCCTGGTCGCCCGACGGCCACTGGCTGGCCTACGGCTTCCCCAACGGCGAGCAAACCTCGATTATCCGCCTGGTTGAGGTGGACAGCGGCGCGCTCCACGACGCCACGCGGGCGGTGCTGCGCGACGAGGAGCCGGCCTGGGATCCGGAGGGCAAGTACCTCTACTTCCTCTCCGCGCGCGATTTCGATCCGGTCTACGACAATCTGCACTTCGATTTGAACTTTCCCCGGGGTGTGCGCCCCTATCTGCTGACGCTCCAAAAGGATCTGCCCAGCCCCTTTGTGCCGACGCCGCGGCCGCCCGGCAACAAGAAGCGCAAGAAAAACGGCGGCGACGGCGAGGAGGATCAGGTTGAGCTGGCCGCGGAAGCCGAGCGGCCGGCCGCGGCGCTGGAAGACGCGGCCGAGCCAGCCAGCAGCGCGGACGATCCAGCCGCGGCCGCGGAGCAAGGCGAGGCCAGGCCCGACGCGACTGAGCCGGCGGCCGAGGCCAGCGAAGAAGAGCCCGAGCCGCGCATCGAGATCGATCTGGAGGGCATCGTCGATCGCATCCTGGCCTTCCCGGTGGACGACGCGCGCTACGATCAGATTCGCGGCATCGAGGGCAAGGCGCTCTTCACCTGGTGGCCCATCGAAGGCAGCCTGCACGGCGGCCGGCCGCCCGGCGCCACCCCGCCCGCGGCCGGCGTGCTGGAGGCCTACGATTTTGGCGAGCAGAAGGTGGAGACAGTGATCGACGGCATGACCGGCTTCGAGGTGTCGATGGACGCCAAAACGCTGATCTACCGCATGGGCAACAGGCTGCGCGTGCTGGCCGCGGGCGACAAGCCCGACAACAAAGGGGGCGGCGCGCCCAGCCGGCAGAGCGGCTGGCTGGATCTGAACCGTCTCAAGGTGTCGGTGCTGCCGGGCGCGGAGTGGGCGCAGATGTACCGCCACGCCTGGCGTTTGCAGCGCGATCAATTCTGGACCGAGGATATGTCGGGGGTGGACTGGCAGCGGGTCTATCGCCGCTACTGGCCGCTGGTGGGGCGCATTGCCAGCCGCGCCGAGTTCTCCGACCTGATGTGGGAGATGCAGGGGGAGCTGGGCACCTCGCACGCCTACGAGATGGGCGGCGACTACAAGCCGGAGCCGGACTTCGACCAGGGTTTTCTGGGCGCAGACTTCGTCTGGGATGCGGTCGCTGGCGGCTACCGGGTGACCCACATCGTGGCCGGCGACGCCTGGGACGAAGACGCGGATTCGCCGCTGCGCGGGCCGGGCCTGGATGTGGCCCAAGGGGATCTGCTGGTGGCCGTGGCCGGCCAGCCGCTGAGCCAGGCGCTGGCCCCCCAGCAGGCGCTGGTCAATCTGACTGGCGAGCGGGTGCTGCTGACCTTCGCCGGCCGCGAGGAGGGCGCGGCCCCGCGCGTCATCACGGTCAAGACGCTGCGCAGTGAGTACGGCGCGCGCTATCGGGAGTGGGTCGAGAGCAAACGCGCCGCGGTTCACGCGGCCACCGAGGGGCGCATCGGCTATCTGCACATCCCCAATATGGGCCCGGCCGGCTATGCCGAGTTCCATCGCGGCTTTCTGGCCGAGGTGGCGCGCCAGGGGCTGATCGTAGACGTGCGCTACAACGGCGGCGGCCACGTGTCGCAGCTCCTGCTGGAGAAGCTGGCCCGGCGGCGCATCGGCTACGACGTGCAGCGCTGGGGCGCGCCCGAATCCTACCCCATGGATGCCGTGCTGGGGCCGCTGGTGGCCATTGCCAACGAATGGGCCGGCTCCGACGGCGACATCTTCAGCCACGCCTTCAAGCTGATGAAGCTGGGGCCGCTGGTGGGCAAGCGCACCTGGGGCGGCGTGATCGGCATCAACCCCAAGGACGCGCTGATCGATGGCGGCGTCACCACCCAGCCGGAGTTCTCCTTCTGGTTCAGCGACGTGGGCTGGGGGGTGGAGAACTACGGCACCGATCCTGATATCGAGGTGGACA
>JAJTXO010000465.1 GCA_021463315.1 Caldilineales bacterium
AACGTGAACTACGATGTTGTCTCACGCAAAGGCGCAAAGACCGCAAAGGGCAGAGCTTCTTGGCGTTCTTGGCGGCTTTGCGTGAGAAACGGGAACTACTGAAACTATGGTCAGGCAGTCAGGACGGCCGGCAGCAGGCGATCGGCTGCGCTGTAGGGATCCTGTTCCCGCCCGGCCACCTGGGCCACCAGATGCTGCAACTGCTGCGCCGATACGTTTTTCTGCAGACGGCGCAACACCGCAGCCTGCAGGATATGCACCAGCGCGATCCGCGCCCGGTCTTCCTCTCGCCGCTGCAGCTCGCCGCTGGTTTGCAGATAGCCGCGATGCTCCTCGATAGCCGCCAGCAACTCAGGCACGCCCTGCTCGCGCAGGGCCACCGTCTTGATGATGGGCAATGTCCAGCCGGCATCGCTGGCTGGCGCGGGCAGGCCAGCGTCCAGCAACTGGCCGTGATGCCGCACCTGGCGGGTAGACAGGTTGCTGACACCCAGCACCATATGCAGCGCGGTGACGGTCTTGTCTGCGCCCTCGCGGTCAGCCTTGTTGACGGCCAGAATGTCGGCGATCTCCAACACGCCGGCTTTGATCGCCTGCACTTCGTCGCCCATGCCCGGCGCCTCGACGACGATGGTGCTGTGGGCCGTGCTGGCGATATCCACCTCGGCCTGGCCGACGCCCACGGTTTCCACCAGAATGCGCTGAAAACCGGCTGCATCCAGCGCCAGAATCACATCGGCCGTGGCCTGCGCCAGGCCGCCCAGGCTGCCTCTCGTGGCCATAGAGCGAATGAAGACGCCCGGATCGCCGCTCAGATCGCGCATGCGCACCCGATCGCCCAGCAGCGCGCCGCCGGTGAAGGGGCTGGTGGGGTCCACCGCGATGATGCCCACGCTGTAGCCTTGCTGGCGGTAGGCCTTAGCCAGCGCATTGACCAAGGTGGACTTGCCGGCGCCGGGGGAGCCGGTGATGCCGACGATGTGCGCCCGGCCGGTGTGGCGATAGAGCGCGGCCAAGGCATCCCGGACTTCAGCGCCGTCGTTTTCGATCAGCGTGATGGCCCGCGCCAGGGCGCGGCGATTGCCTGCAATAAGGTCATCCACAAGTTGCATAACGCGAGTCTCACCAGTTGCGAAGTGTGTGTGGCGCCAAAAGAGGGCCGCGCCCATCGTACCATTATCTTTGTGCCTGCGTCAAGTTCTCTGATCGAGAAGCTTTTGGGGAAGACTCCCGAGGTCTTATGGACTGAACCTGCGCAGACTTCGGAAGTCTCGACCCCGGTTTATTGAGATGACACGATCAGGAGACTTCATGGATATCACCTTGTTTCTGCTGCAGCTTGCCGCCATGCTTACGATCGCGGTGGTGTCTGGCCAGTTGATGCGCCGCCTGGGCCAGCCGGCCGTAATTGGTGAGCTGATCGGCGGGGTCATCCTGGGGCCGACGTTGTTTGGGATGCTTTTTCCCGCCGCGTATCAGCGCCTGTTGGGAGGAATGCCCCCCGGTCGCGCGCTGGCCGTCGGCTTTGCCATGAACGCGCGCGGCGCGATGGGGGTTATCCTGGCCACCGTCGCGCTGCAAGGAGGAATCATAGACCAGCGCATTTTCGTTGCGCTGGTCTTTATGGCCATTGTCACATCGTTGATGAGCGGGCCCGCCATCAAACGGCTGGTGCGCCAACAGGCTTAGTGGCTGTCCGCAAACAACATCGCGGGGTGACTCGGTCAGAGACCGACCAAAGCGCGAAGTTAATTGCGGACAAGCACTTAGACGTCCAGATTGCGCACCTGTTTGGCGTGGGTTTGGATGAACCGTTTGCGCGGCGGCACGGCCGAGCCCATCAGCATGTCGAAGGTGCGGTCGGCCGCGGCCGCGTCCTCGATGGTCACCTGCAACAGGGTGCGCTGCTCCGGGTTCATGGTGGTGTCCCAGAGCTGCTCGGCGTTCATTTCGCCCAGGCCCTTGTAGCGCTGAATCACCACCTTCTTGCCGCTCAGCCGCTTCAGCACCCGATCCTTCTCCTCGTCGGAATAGACGTAGTGCTCCTCTTTGCCGGCCTTGAGCAGGTAGAGCGGCGGCTGCGCGATGTACAGATGGCCGTTGGCGATCAGCGGCTCCATGTAGCGGAAGAAGAAGGTCAGCAGCAGGGTGCGGATATGGCTGCCGTCCACGTCAGCATCTGTGTTGTGGCTGGCAATGCCGCCGCGGCCGCAGATGAACGTCTCATCGCCTTCCACTGAGAAATCGTAGACCCTGCGCGTCGAGGCTGTGATTTGCTGAACGGAGCGCACCGGCAGGCCAATCAGTCCACCAACCATCGGCTGACTGGGCCGCGGGCCGCCCTGTCTCGCGGGCGTGGCCAGCCAGGCGTGCAGCTTGGGCGCGCTGGCATGGTCGCGCCAGACCGGTTCCAGATAGGCGACGGCATCGCGCGCGCCCACTGTCAGCTTATAGGCCGTATGGCGCGTCGTGATCGGCTTGCCGCGGATGACGCCGCTGGCTGCGCCGGTGGGCGCTCGCTCGCTCAGCGATGCCTTGATGCCATGAGCCAGCAATAGATACATCAACTGGTTGGCCAGCGTCTCCGAGACAGTCGAGAAGGTGACGGCGCGGCTGCTGAGCGTGCCGTCGCCCAGGAAGTAGCCGCGCAGAAAGGCGAGCTGCAACCTTTGGCCGGCGTTGAAGACCATGTCGGGGATATGCTTGCGCACGGCGTGGGTGTTGTCGAAGTTGAACAGCAGCCGGAACAGGGTGGTGACCACGGTATTGAGCACGCGCAGCTCGGCCGCGCGGCCGTTGGCGCCCTGGTACAAACTCGGCTCGATGCCAAACAGCTCCCGAATCGCTTGGGTGAGCTCTGGCACGTGCGGCTCGTTGCGCTTGCCGATGGCCAGCCGCACGCCGTTGCGCTTGCTCAGCGCGCCGTCGGCCACGAAGAAGCCCAGCAGCATCAGCAATTGCTCGTTGACCGGCAGGAAGCGGGACACCGATTGATCCGCGTAGTGCTTGGGGGTCAACACCACATCTTCGCCTAGATCATCCAGGTCGTCCACTGTCAGGTTGCGCAGGAAGACGTAGTCGCGCACTTTGTTTGCCGGCGCGGCCCGGTATTGGGTGTTCCAAATGTGGTCCAAGCGGCTATCGCCCACCAACACCTCTGCCAACACCGGCTCGCGCTCCATCTCCAACAGGTCCAGGTAGCGAGTGAAGTGGCTGAGCATCGGCCGCAGGGCGCCCTTTTCCCAGGCGTAGAAGGTCACAGGTTGGCGAATGCCCACCGTCTCGCACACCTGGCGTTGGCTGAGGCCCATCGCCAGCCGCCGGCTGCGCAACTGCTCGCCCACATGCGCCGGGATGGTGACGCGTGGCTCCAGCATCTGCGGATCGTCCGCGTGGCAGCGGCGCACCTGCGCCTTGTACCAGCGCTCGACGCCTGGCCCGCGCACCACGATATCGCTCTCCTTGCCCGCGCCAGCCTCCACCAACGAGCGCAGCAGGTCGATGCGTTCCGGCGTCCGCTGCGGCAACGGCATGGAAGCCGGAGCCACCAGCCGATCGCCTACCTGCACCTCGTCGCCGCGCTTGAGCACTGGCCGGCCCGCCCCATCGGCGATGAAGACGCTGTGCGAACCGGTAACACGCACGCGCCGGCCATAGGCGGTCGAGATCTCATATATCAGTCCGTCATGGTCGTGGCGAATGACGTTCTTGATCGGCTTGAAGCGCACCTCGCCCGTTTCTTGGCTGAAGCTCAGCACCTGGTAGAGCGATGGATCGGTCTGGGTCTCCCACAGCCGGTCGATGAACGGTCCGACCCGCACGGCGCAGACCTGGTCGTCGGGATCCTTCACGAAGGTCATCTCGTCGCCGTCCATCTCGACCACGGGGTTGAGGACCTTGATCTTGCTCATCGGGGTGCTACCTCACTTGTATCGAACTTGTGTGATGCTAGGCGACTCGCCGGCCGGCGCGGCAAAATCGCGGTTCTGGGGTGC
>JAJTXO010000466.1 GCA_021463315.1 Caldilineales bacterium
AGGCGATCCAGTTCATGTTCGCCGACATGGCCATCCAGATCGAGGCCGCGCGGAACCTGATCTACAAGGCCGCCTGGCTCGTGGACCAGGGGAAGTTCACGCGCGAGCACGCCCATCACCTCTCCATCGCCAAGGCCTTCGCCACGGAGATGGCGAACCGCGTGGCCTTCGATGCCCTGCAGGTGCTGGGCGCGCAGGGCTACATGAAGGACCACCCCCTCGAACGCCACTACCGGGACGCGCGCCAGCTCACGATCGTGGAGGGCACCTCGCAGGTGCAGCGCGTGGTCCATGTGCAATATCCCGGCGCGGCCACGCTGGTCCCCGGCGCGGCCCACGTGTCGGAGATGAGCGTGCAGACCGCGCTGGAAACCACCGCCGGCCCGCGCACCATCCAGTGGAATCTGGTCGAGCTGCGACCCACCGGCGAAGAACGCACCAGCCGCTGGCGCATCGCCTCCGCGCAGGAGATCAGGTGAGCCATGGATTTCCTCTCCTCCTCCCCCTACCGCACCTCGCCGGAGCAGGTCGCCGATTGGATCGTCAGTGGCGGCGGCAGCGCGGTGGCGCTGTTGCCGGAGACGGCCAACCCGCGCAAGGTCGCTGAAACGCTGGTGGCGCTGGCCAACGCGCACGGCGGCGTGCTGCTGCTGGGGATCAACGCCAGCGGCCACCCGGCTGGGCTGGCCGCGCCCGCGGCCGTGCAGGAACAGGCTGTCGCGGCCGCGCTGCTGGCCGAGCCGCCGCTGGTGCTGCCGTTGCCCGAGATCGTCGACCTGGCCGGCCGCGCGCTGTGCGCGGTGCATGTGCCGCCCGGCCTGTCGCAGGTCTACAGCATCAAAGGGCAGTATCTGACCCGCGCGGGCAAGGAAAACCGCGTCATGAGCACGGCCGAGCTACGCACGCTGCTGATCGCGCGCGGCGAAGGCCATTTCGAGGCTGCCATCGCGCCCGGCGCCGGCAACGCCGAGCTGGACGACGACGCGATCGCCCGCTATCTGGAGCGGCTGCCGGGGCTGTCCACCACCTCGCCGGCCAGCGCGCTGCTGGCGCGGGGCTGTCTGAAGGGAACGCCGCAGGGGGACGCCGCGCCGACCTACGCCGGCATCCTGCTCTTCGGCCGCAACCCGCAGCAGTACCTGCCCTCGGCCGAGATCATCGCGGTGCGCTATGCGGGGACCACCATGAGCGACGAGTTCGTGCGCGAGGACATCCGCGGGGCGCTGGGCGACCAGATCCGCCGCGCCGAGGCCTTTCTGGCGGCCAACATGCGCCGTGGCATGCGCATCCGCGGCTTCACGCGCGAGGAGGTGGCCGAGTATCCGCTGGCCGTGGCGCGCGAGGCCGTGGTCAACGCGGTGGGCCACCGCGATTACAGCCTGCGCGGCGACAGCATCCGCCTGCTGATGTTCAGCGACCGCATGGAGGTCTACAGCCCCGGCCGGCTGCCCGGCCACGTCACTCTGGACAATCTGCTCACCGAGCGGTTCAGCCGCAACGAGGTGATCGTGCAGGTGCTCAGCGATCTGGGCTTCATCGAGCGGCTGGGCTATGGCATCGACCGCATGATCGCGGCCATGCAGGAGGCTGGCCTGCCCGCGCCGCGCTTCGAGGAGACCGCGGCCGGCTTCCGGGTCACTCTGCTGGGGCACGGGCACGATCTGGTGAGCGCGGCGCCGGCGGCGCAGCGCTGGGGCAACGAGCTGCTCAACCCGCGCCAGGAGCAGGCCATGGCCCACATCGCCGAGCAGGGCCGCATCACCAACAGCGCGTTCCAGACTCTCTGTCCCGATGTCAGCCCGGAGACCATTCGCCGCGATCTGGCCGACCTGGTGGACCGCGGCCTGCTGATGAAGATCGGCGAGAAGCGGGCGACGTATTACATTCTCAGGTAGATTGGTAGATTGGTAGATTGGTAGGTTGGTAGATTGGTAGACAAGTAGAGTGGTAGATTGGTAGGTTGGTAGATTGGTAGGTTGGTAGACTGGTAGATTGGTAGATTGGTAGACAGGTAGACAAGTAGACAAGTAGACAAGTAGACAAGTAGACAAGTAGACAAGTAGACAAGTAGGTTGGTGGATTGGTGGTTGGTGGGCAGGTGGGCGGCGTGGATGGAAGAGCGTCTTCGCATAACATTGCCCATTGCGTGTCTGGGGCGCTTTGGCAGGCGCCCTGTCTGCCATCCCACATTTCCAACACTATCCCACATCTATCCCACGCCAATCCCACATCTAACCCACATGTTGGGTGGTTATACGCAACAGAACCACTGAGGTCTGAACGACGACTATGAGCCATCGAAAAATCCGCGCTGTGGCATTGGGCGTGATCCTGCACGGCAACCGGGTGCTGGTGCGCCGGCACTTGAACGGCGTGCTGGATCCGGTTTTCTATCGACCGGTCGGAGGCTCCATCGAGTTCGGCGAACACAGCAGCGAAGCCGTGCGCCGCGAGGTGCGCGAGGAGATAGGCGCCGAGCTGGTCAATCTGCGTCTGCTGGCCTGCGTCGAAAACCTGTTCGACTACCAAGGCGCAGTGGGCCATGAGATCATCTTCATCTACCGGGGCGACCTGGCCGACCCAGCGCTCTACCGGTGCGAGAGCATTCCCGGCCAGGAGGCCGACGGCGAGAGCTTCGTCGCGGTCTGGCTGCCGCTGGACGCCTTCACGCCGGAACAGCCGCTCTACCCCACAGCTCTGATGGAGATCCTGCGCCGCGAGCTGGCCACAGCCGATACGTAGCTGCCATCTAGGGGTTACGACTCAGGTCGGTGCGACCGAGAGACTTCGGAAGTCGCCGCATCACGGTTGAACCTGGCCTTCCCCCCCAAACTGCGTCCTTTTGAGTGCTGCGGCGACTTCCGAAGTCTTGGGCTGAAACAATCGGCGCCAAGAGGAGCGTCCCTATGCAACCTAGTATCGGCGTGCGTCGCGAGGATAAGAGCGACTGGGAACGCCGCACCCCCATCACCCCCGCCGGCGCCGCCGAGTTGCGCCAACGGCACGATATCCAGGTGATCGTCCAGCCCTCGCCCCAGCGCGCCTTCTCTACGGCCGAGTTCGAGGCGGCCGGCGCGCGGGTGCAGGAGGATCTGTCCGGCTGCCCGGTGGTGCTGGGCATCAAGGAGATCCCCAAGGCTGCCTTTGTGCCCGGCCAGGCCTACGTCTTCTTCGCCCACGTCATCAAGGGCCAACCCTTCAACATGCCCATGCTGCAGCGCATGGTGGAGCTGGGCTGCACGTTGCTTGACTATGAGAAAGTCACCGACGAGGCCGGCCGGCGGCTGATCTTCTTCGGCTGGCACGCGGGCGTGGCCGGTATGTTGGAGACGCTGTGGGCGCTGGGGCAGCGGCTGGCCTGGCAGAGCATCGCCAATCCCTTTACCTCCCTGCGCCGCGCCTACGACTACCACGACATCGCCGAGGCCAAGCTTGCCGTGCAACAGGTGGGCGAGGCCATCCGCCGCGCTGGCCTGCCGGCCGCGCTGGCGCCGCTGACCATCGGCGTGGCCGGCTATGGCAACGTGGCCCGCGGGGTGTGGGAAATTCTGGAGCTGCTGCCGGTGCAGCGGGTGGAGCCGGGCGAGCTGGCAGGTCTCGCTGCGCGGCGCTCCTCGACCGACGTGATCTATGCCACCACCTTCCGCGAGGAACATCTGGCCGCGCCGCTGGACGCTGGCGCGGCCTTCGATTTGCAGCATTACTATGCGACCCCACAGGCGTACCGCTCCGATTTCGAGCAATACCTGCCCCACCTGAGCGTGCTGGTCAACGCGATCTACTGGGACCCGCGCTATCCGCGGCTGGTGACCAAGGAATACCTGCGTTCCGCCTTCGCGGCGGGGCAGCCCAAGCTGCGGGTGATCGGCGATATCAGTTGCGACATCGACGGCGCGATCGAATGCACGGTCAAGGGGACGGAGCCGGGCGAGCCCAACTTCGTCTACAGCCCGCTGACCGGCGCAGTGACCGACGGCGTGGCGAGC
>JAJTXO010000467.1 GCA_021463315.1 Caldilineales bacterium
GTCTGGGGACGCCTCGCTGATCACGCGGTCTGGGGACGCCTCGCTGATCACGCGGTCTGATCGGGAGGGTGTTCCAATAGTGTGATCAGGAGGGCGTCCCGCCCGGCGGGTGTGTTTGAACTTGATTGAATCACTCGATAGGCCAGCGCAGGTCGAGTAGAGCCTGGCGGCGTCTTGCGGACCAGCCACTGAAACGCGAGATGCTTTTGAGCGTCGAGAGTCGCCGCCAGGCTCGTATCGAGACCGGAGCGGGGCGACCGCGCGACCTGCTCCGGTCTCGGTACGGCTGGAGGAACCAGCCTGCACTTCGTCAGGCCCAGTGCGGCGCTCGACCTGAGCTGGCCCCCTTGGTTATAGCAAACCGGTCTCAGATACACCCCCACCCGGCTGGGCGTCGATCTTGACAAATGCGGTCTTTCTCTTATAATCCGTAAGACTTGAACGCAAGCAAAAGAAGTCCGACTTCTGCACAACAGCCGGAGGTCCCGTGAGCCAAAGCATTCCCATCCAATCCTTCCGCCTGCATCAGGAGGGCCTCGCGCGCGTCTTTGGCGAGCTGGAGGCCAAAGTGATGGAGGCTGCCTGGGAGCTGGAGGAGCCAACCGTCCAGGACGTGTGCGACCATCTGGGCTCCAACGCCAACTACAAGACCGTGATGACCGTCCTCAACCGGCTGGTGGAGAAGCGAGCGTTGACCCGGCAGCGGGTCTCGCGCGCCTTCATCTACCGGCCCAGCCAGAGCCGCGAGGCCTTCCTCAGCCGCGTCTCCCGAGACATCATGGATGGCTTGCTGCGCGATTTCGGCAGCCTGGCCGTGGCCCAGTTCGTGGAAACCCTGGACAAGATCGATCCAGAGCAGTTGGCCGAGTTGGAGCGTCTGGTGCAGGAGCGACGGCGCGCGCAGAGGGAGGCCAGCCATGACCAAGGACAGTAGCGCGGCTCAGGCCTTTGCGGCTCTGCTGGCGCTGGCCGCGGCCGCGGCCGCGCTGTTGCTGGGGCTGCTCTGGTGGCAGAGTCCGCATCTGGCCCAGGGCGTCTTGCTGGCCTGCCAAAGCGCGGCCGAGGCGCTGCACGGCTATCTGCCGCTGGCTGGCCTGCTCTTGCCGCTGGGGCTGTTGCTGGCCGCCCTGCTGGCTGGCCTGGCCAAGCTCTTCTCCCAACTGCGCTTCACCCGGCGGCTGCTGGACGATCTGAGCCGGCGACAGGCGCCCTGGCCGGCTGGGCTGGCTGACCTGACCACAGCCCTGGAGCTGGCCGGCCGCGTGACCCTGGTCGAGGACCAGGAGGCCTACGCCTTTGCGGCCGGGCTGGCGCGGCCGCGCATCTGGCTGAGCAGCGGCCTGCTGGCGCTGTTGGACGAGGCAGAGCTGGCCGCGGTGCTGCGCCACGAGCGGCATCACCTGCGCCGGCGCGATCCGCTGCGCGTCCTGCTGGCCCGCAGCGTGGCCCAGGGGCTCTTCTTCTTGCCCGCGGCCGACGCGCTGTGCGATCGCTACATGCAGGCCAAGGAGCGTGAGGCCGACGCGGCCAGCGGCGCCAACCACGATCTGGCCGCGGCCCTGCTCAAGCTGCTGCGCGCCGGAGCGTCGGCGCCGGCCAGCGCCAGCCTGGCCGCCGCCAGCTCGTCGGGCGCCGCCGGACGCATCCACAGCCTGCTGGAGATCGAGCCTGCCGACGGCGCGCTGGATTGGGCGCTGCTGCGCCGGCTGGCCATCAGCCTGGCGCTGGCCGCGGCGCTGTGGATCGCCAGCGTGGCCTCCCAATCGCAGGCCGCCAGCCTGCCCGTGGGCGGCGAGTGCGGCTATACCACCGCCCCCGCCGTGCAGGAGCGCATTGTCACCCCCGCTAACTTCATTCCCATGGACGCCGCGCCGCGCTAGGCACTGCGTCAACACCCTTTTTCCAAGGAATACTGAACATGACTAACAACCCTCGTCGTTTGACAGGCCGGCTGGCGCTGGCGCTGTTTACCCTGCTTCTGCTGGCCGTCGTCGTCGTTGGATGCACCGTGCCCAGCCCCCAGAACGTGGCCGAGGCTCCGACCGCGGCCGCGGCTGAGCCGGCCGATGCTGTCAACGATGTGCGCAGCAAGGGCCGCGCGGACGCGCCGGTGACCATCGTGGAGTTCTCCGACTTCCAGTGCCCCTTCTGCTCGCGCTGGGTCAATGACACCTATCCGGCGCTGTTGCAGCAGTATATCGACGCCGGCAAGGTGCGCCTGGAGTTCCGCGATTTTCCGCTGGAGAGCCTGCACCCCAACGCCATGGCCGCGGCCGTGGCCTCCCGCTGCGCCGGCGAGCAGGGCGACTTCTGGGGCATGCACGATCTGCTGTTCGGCCAACAGGATCAGTGGGCGAGCCTGGCGGATCCCAGCGAGACCTTCCAGGGCTTTGCCGGCGAGCTGGGGCTGAACACGGCCGACTTCGCCGCCTGCCTGACCAGCGGCCGCTTCGACGCCGCCATTGCCCAGGACTTGCAGGATGGCCAGGCTGCCGGCATCTCTGGCACGCCCAGCTTCCTGATCAACGGCAATCTGGTGGTCGGCGCGCAGCCGCTGACGGTCTTCCAACAGGCGGTGGACACGCTGTTGGCCGGCGGCACGCTGGCGGATCCCAACGCGGCCAGCGCACAGGAGCCGACGGTGGTTAACATCCCCATCGAGGGCGCGCCGCTGAAGGGCGATCCCAACGCGCCGATGACCATCGTCACCTACTCCGACTTCCAGTGCCCCTACTGCGCCCGCTTCACCGAGCAGACGCTGCCGACGCTGGTGCAGGAATACATCGATTCGGGCCAGGCCAAGCTGATCTTCAAGGATTTCCCCTTGCAGCAGATCCATCCCAACGCGCAGAAGGCAGCCGAGGCCGCGCGCTGCGTGCGGGAGCTGGCCGGCAGCGATGACTCCTTCTGGGCCATGCATGATGCCCTGTTTGCCCAGCAAGGGACCTGGGGCGGCGTGGCTGATCCGACCGCGCTCTTCACCGGCTACGCCGGGGAGATCGGCGTCGATGCGGCCGCGTTTGGCGAGTGCCTGAGCAGCGGTCGCTACACCGACGCGGTGCAGGCCGACCTGGTGGAGGGCCTGAACTTCGGCGTGCAGGGCACCCCCACCTTCTTCCTGGATGGCCAGGCCTTCGTGGGCGCGCAGCCGATCACCAACTTCCGCCAGGCCATTGCCATGGTCAACGAGGGGCTGAGCATCGCGCCGCCGCCCCAGCCCACCCCCGCGCCGGAGCCGACCCCCGCGCCGCTGCCGGAGGATGCGTCGCTGGACGACGCCGCGGCCACCAAGGGCGACCCCAACGCGCCGGTGGTGATCGTGGAGTATTCCGACTATCAGTGTCCCTACTGCCAGCGCCACTTCGCCCAGGTGTGGCCTGAGCTGCAGAGCTACATCGAGGATGGCACGGTGCTCTATGTCTTCAAGGACTTCCCGCTGACTTCGATCCATCCGCAGGCGCCCAAGGCGGCCGAGGCCGCGCGCTGCGCGGGCGATCAGGACGCCTACTGGGAGATGCACGATATGCTCTTCCAGGGCCAGCAGCAGTGGTCTGGCCAGGCCACGGCCGTGGCGACCTTCAAGCAGTTCGCCAGCCAGTTGGGACTGGATCAGGCGACCTTCGACCAGTGTCTGGACAGCAATCAACATGCGGCGGCGGTGGAGGCCAACCTGCAGCAGGGCGCTGGCTTCGGCGTGCGCGGCACGCCAGGCTTCTTCGTCAACCGCGTGCCGCTGCCGGGCGCCTACCCCATCGAGGCTTTCCAGCAGTTGATCCAGCAGGCGCTGGCTGAGCAGTAATGGTGACGATGGTTGTGTCGGGTGCCACCGCCGGATCGTAAACGATCCGGCTACCAGGTGCAAGGCCCTGCGGGCCTGCGGAGGCGCAGGCGCGGCAGCCCGACCGCCGGATCGTGAACGATCCGGCTACCAGGTGCAAGGCCCTGTGGGCCTGCGGAGGCGCAGGCGCGGCAGCCCCACCGCCG
>JAJTXO010000468.1 GCA_021463315.1 Caldilineales bacterium
GCCGCGCAGCACGCCGCCGGACACGTAGCCGGCGAGGATGATCCAGTTCGGCGTCGGCGACACCAGCAGTTCCTCGACGTAGCGACCGAACTTGCTGCCGAAGAAGGAGCTGACCACGTTCGCGTAGGCGTTCTGGATCACGCCGTGGCCGCCGACGCTGATGGGCGCCAGCAGCACCAGCGCGATCAGCGGATTGAACAGCATCACGTCGACAAAGGGCACGCCGCCCCCCAGCGCCTCGAACAGCAGCCAGTTGACCACGTTGGTGGCCATCAAGCCAGCCAGGCCATAGAGAAAGGCGACGAACAGGGCCCGATAGCAAAAACGATAGGCATCCAGCGCCGTCGAAACGCTTTCATAGAGCGGAAGCAGGCGGGCGAGCGGCCCCTTCTGCAGCAGGCGCGTCAGCAGCAGGCGCAGCCGGCGGCTGAGCATCACCCCCAACGCGGCCATGATGGCCGCCAACGCCAGCAGGGCCAGGTTGAACAGCCATTGCAGCTCGGCGTGGTTCATCAGCCGCACCACCACGATGGCGGTCACCGCGGCCGCGCTCATGTAGGCCAGCAGGCCGACGATGCGGTCGACCACCACCGAGACCGCGGCATCGGCGGTGCGGTCGGTGTAGCGCGCCATGCCGTAGCCGCGCATCACGTCGCCGCCGATGTTGGCTGGCAGGATGCTGTTGAAGAAAAAGCCCACGAACATGAACTGCAGCACGGCCTTGAACGGCACCCGCACCTCCAGCGCATGCAGCAGCGTCTGCCACTTCATGCCGTTGATGACAATGGCCACCAGGTAGAATGCCAACGCCGCCAGAATCAGCCAAGGATTGGCCGCGGCCAGGCTTTTGGCCACCTTCTGCCGATCGACCGTGGAGAAGATATACGCGATCAAGATCACCGTGACCGCGATCTTGGCCAGCGTAATGAGGTGTTTTTTCAATGAATGACCTGGTGTTGGCCGCTGTTCCCCTGCGACAAAGCCAGCGAGCGCAGCGCTGGATCGCCGGTCTCCCCTTCTCGCAGCTCCTGCACGTTCTGTTTCTGAGTCATGGCCATGTCCCAGACCACGTGGCGGTCCCGCTTGACGGCGAAATCGTACCAGCCCAGCAGCCGGCTCCAGCCTTCCAGAATGGCCAGCAGCGCCAGGCTATAGACCAGTTGGACCGCGCCCCAGGCCTCGCGCAGCGCGATCCTGGCCACGCGGCTGTTCTGAATGCTGGCCACCTGATGGCCGTATTTGCGGCTGAGATAGAGATGCCCGGCGTGGTTGCGCCGGCGCTGGCGCACGAAATCGCCGATGGTGTCCGGCCCGGTGTTGTAGACCACCGCATCGGGCGAATAGACGACCTTCAGCCCATGGTTGATGACGATGGCCTCCACAAAGGCTTCGTCCATGGCTACATCGGGCGGAATCTGGTCCAGCACCCGGCGAAAGGCGATCATCTCGCCCAGCCGCGGGATATCCAGGCAGAGCTCGTGCTCCATGCGCAGGCGCAGATGGGTGAAGAGCCCCACCAGGTGATCGGGCGTGTTGACCGGAATCTTGTGGGCGCCGGTCATGCCCACCGTCTCGTCGAAAAACACCCGCACCAGATTCTCCACCGCGCTTTCGTGGGGCAGGGTGTCGCCGCTCTCCAGCACCAGGATCTGCTCGCTGGCCGCCTGCAGAAAGAGATTGATGGCCGAGGTCTTACCGCGGCGTTCCGCCTGCTCGATGAGCTGGATGCGCGGCTCGCGTTCGACATAGGAGCGAATGATCGGCGCCGTGTTGTCGGTGCAACCGCTGGCCACCACGATGATCTCGCTGATCTCCACCTCGTGCAGATGTTGGTCGAGCAGGGCATCCAGCAACGGGCCGATGTTGTCTTCTTCGTTGTAGGCTGTGATGCCGACGCTGCAGCGCAGAACAGGACGAGACTGGGTCAAGATAACCTCACGACTTTGCTTGGTATCGTCTCAAAAAACCGGGGTCGAGACTTCCGAAGTCTTCCCCAATCTCAGGACGGGCAGCCCTGACGGATTGGGCGAGATTATGCCACAGATGAAACGAATGAACAAACCAGATCGTAAGATAAGAGGATGAGCAAATGGATCGCTGGCATCTTTCCAAATGGGGCAAATTGTGCTACCATACCAGCGCAGCAGCACCTGTTGCGCTCTCGTCCCAACCCACCTGGAGGCACTTTCATGCGCGTTTGGCGTGTTCTCAGCTTGATGCTCCTGGCCTGGCTGCTGGCTTCGTTGACCCTGCTGCCCGCGCAGGCCCAGGACAAAAGTCTATACTGGGCGAACTATGATGTCGAACTCACCGTCCAGCCGGACGGCTGCTTTCGCGTCGTGGAGACGCAAGAGCTGGTCTTCACAGCAGGAACCTTCCGCTTCGGCGTGCGCTCCATCCCCACGGCGAACACAGCCAGCATCGACCAGGTGCAGGTCAGCGAGCTGGGAGGCCAGGCCTACACCCGTTCGGCCAGCGGCGAGCCCTATACCTTCGACGTGAACCAGGCCGGCGGCGACCTCAACATCCGCTACAACTTTCCGCCCACCAGCGACGCCAGCCGCACCATGGTGATCGAATACACGGTGTGCGGCGGGCTGCTCTTCTATCCGGCCGGCGACCAGTTGGTTTGGAAGGCTGTGCCCAGCAACGACAGCTTCCCGATCCAGAACGCCTCGGTGACGGTGCATCTGCCCGACGGCGCGACCATCGACAACTACGACGCGACCGGCCCCAGCGGCGCCGCGACCCTGATCGACAACAACCAGGGGGTGCGCTTCGTGGCTGACGAGCCGATCCGGCCCGGCAGCAGCGATTTCGCGGTGCGCGTGCAGTGGCCCCACGGCATCGTGGCCGGCCAGCCGGCCGCCTGGCAGACGACCATGGATCGCCAGGATCAGGTCGAGCCGATCGCCAATCTGGGCGTGCTGGCGCTGACCATCTTCGTGTTGGTGGGCAGCTCGTTGCTGCTCTATCTGCTCTGGTACAGCAAGGGCCGCGATGCGCCGGTCAAGCTGCCGGCCGAGTGGATTCCAGAGCCGCCCAGCGATCTGCCGGCTGGCATGGTCGGCACGCTGGTGGACGAGAAGGCCGACAGCAAGGATGTGATCGCCACGCTGGTAGACCTGGCGCGGCGCGGCGTGCTGGCCATCCAGGAAGAGAGCAAGCCCGGCCTCTTCGGCATCGGCGCCACCCAGGAGTTCACCTACCATCTGGAGAACGCCGATCTGCCCATGCGCCCCTACGAAAAGCTGCTGGTGGACAAGCTGTTCGACGGCGAGCAGAGCAAGAAGCTGTCGGAGCTGCGCGACAAATTCTACGTCCACATGGGCCAGGTTCAGAAAGGCCTCTACCAGGCGGTGGTGGACGAAGGCTATTTCCCCCGCAGTCCCGAGCGCGTGCGCACCACCTACGCCAGCCTGGGCGTGGCCGCGCTGGTGCTGGCCTTCATGGTCGGCTGTCTGGCCATGATCTTCCTGGCCCCTTGGAGCGTGTTTGCGCTCTGTCTGCCGGTCGCATTCGCTGCGCCGGCCGTGGGTCTGATCGTCCTGGCCCGCCACATGCCGCGCAAATCGGCCAGCGGCGCGGAGGAGGCTGCCAAGTGGCTGGCCTTCAAGCGCTACATGGAGAACATCGAGCAGTATGCCAAGGTCGCTGAGGTGCAGCAGATCTTCGACCGTTACCTGCCCTACGCGGTGGCCTTCGGCCTGGAGAAAAGCTGGATCGCCAAGTTCGCCCAAGCCAACACACCCCCTCCGCCCTGGTACTATCCCGGCCCCTACATGGGGCCGCGGCCGCGCGGCTGGGGCTGGTGGGGCGTCGGGCCGGCACTGGGTCCTTCCAGCGGCCCATCCCCGCGGCCTGAAGGGGGCGGATCAGGCGCACCCAGCATGAACGACATGTCGCGCGGCATGGGCGCGGGCCTGGCCGGCATGAGCGCCGGCCTGGGCGGCATGTTGACCTCGGCCACC
>JAJTXO010000469.1 GCA_021463315.1 Caldilineales bacterium
CGACAGCACCGGTGTGCGCTACGCGTTGGCGGCCAAGGAGTTCTGGGACGCGTCCAAGGCGGGCTACATCCGGGTCTACTTCCGCACGGCGAACTAACGGACTGAACAAGAATTCGGATTTCTTCCGAGAAATCCGAATTCTGCCCCTGACATAAGAGAAGGCCGAGGACGCACCGCTGTCCTCGGCCTTTTTTGCGCCCTCGAGAGGGCCGGCGCCGCTGGTTCATAGGCCATTTGAATTCTGCACAAAAGATAAGTATAATGTGCGCTGTTCGTACACGTTTTGGTCCCCGCCCAGAACCTGACGCAAGGTGTGACCGGCAGCGCTGATCAGCCCTTGCGCCTGACCTCACCCGGTGCTTTCCCCGCGCACCATTCCGCAAGACTGGCCCTGGCGCAGCTGCCAGGCGTCGCCACGTTCTCCGGTCAGGAGGTGAAACGCACACTGAATACCCCGCCAACATGCTGCTCGCACGCCTCCGTTTTGATTCTTCGATTTCATCGTTGCCGCGCTCAGTAGTTTGAGAAGGAGGACAAGATGTACTCTCTTTATCTTCGCCGTCGGGTTACGATCATGTCTCTTCTTGTGATCGTCGCCATGCTGATTGCGCCGTTTACCGCTGGCGCATCCAGCACCGCCGGGCCAGCCGGCCCGCAGCCGCTGAAGGGGCGCGCCCTGCTGGACTCGCTCACCCCGCGCCAGTTTCCCAATGAAATGCCGCCGCTCGATGATCAGGTCGTCGCCGAAGCGGCCGGCGTGCCGCTGGGCGCCACCGCCGCCGAGGCGCAGGCGCTGACCGACGCCTGGCTGCAGCAGTTCAACGCCAGGAACGAGAAGAGCGGCCCCAACCCCATCGCGCTGAAGAAGCGCCAGGCCGATGTGGCGGCCGCCGAAGCCATGGGCGTGAGCCCGCACGCGGCTGGCCTGGGTGAGATCGGCGTCGCCAAGATGCTGATGATCCCCTTCGAGTTCAACGGCTCCAACACCCTGGATCGCTGCGACGCCGACGGCAACTTCATCGACCAGGTGACCGTCGAAGGTCCGCTCCACGGCCAAATCCCTGATCCGGCCAGCACCGGCGACAACTTCACCCTCTGGACCGACGATTTCTCCATCGATTGGTATCAGAACCTGATGTTCGGCGACGGGGTTGGCGTCGTGCGCACCGACATGAACGGCGGCGCGGGCGTGGACCTGACCGGGATCTCGGCCACCAACTGGTACGAGGAACAGTCGGAAGGGCTGTACTCCATCGACGGCGACATCTACGAGGCGTGGATCCAGTTGCCGAACTCGACAGCCTACTACGGCTGGGATGCCGACGAAAACGACGGCGTGGGCTATCCGTGCGGCGGCACTCCCTCAGGCTACGGCTTCGAGTTTGCCATCGACACGGTGCGCGGCGTGAACGCTGTCGATCCTGACTTCGACTGGGCGCAATATGACACCGACGGCGACCAGGTGGTGGACCACCTGATGCTGATCCACGCGGGCATCGACGGCTCGGCTGGCGGCGGCGAGCAGGGCGTCTACAGCCTGTGGGCGCATTCGTGGGACATGTACTGCGACAACGACGGCGACGGCCAACTGGAGTGGGGCTGTATCGTCCAGGGCGAGGACACGCCCGATGATCCCACCGACGACATCTACGCGGCCAACTACACCCACATCCCCGAAGACGCCGACATCGGCGTGGTGGTGCATGAGTATGGCCACGACATCGGCATGCCCGACTTCTACGACACCAGTGGCGCCACCAACAACTCCTCATCGCACTGGGACGCCATGAACTCCGGTTCCTGGAACGGCGAGCTGGGCGGCTCCCATCCCACCCCGTTCAACCCCTGGACGCGCTGGGTCTTCGGCTGGAGCGATCCCCTACAGGTCGACTACGACGATCCCGGTGTGGAAGTGATGATCGGCCAGTCCGATCCGACCCCCGATGGCACCCAGGACTCCGTCTGGGTGAACCTGCCAGATCAGGTCCAAGAGGTGCCCAACCTGGCCGGCGACGGCGGCGGGATGCACACCATCCTCGGCAACTTCCTGTTCTCCGCCTTCGAACGCGAGTTCGACCTGTCCAGCGCATCGGCTCCGGTGTTCAGCTTCGACACCTACTTCGACCTGGAAGAGGACTGGGACTACGTCTACGTGCGCGCCTCCACCGACGGCGGCGCGACCTGGACCGTGCTGCTGAACAACGAGGGCATCTACGCCACCAGCGACATCAACGGCTCCACCAGTTGGATGGGGCCGGGTGGTCTGACTGGAATGCACGACGGCCGGCTGACCTACAACCTGAGCGCCTACGCCGGCGGCAGCGTTCTGCTGCAGTTCCTCTACAACTCCGATGCTGGAACCCAGAACGCAGGCTTCTGGCTGGACAACGTGGCCCTGGACGACGGCGCCAGCAACCTGTACAGCAACGCCATGGATGATGTCAGCGACTGGACCAACGACGGCGGCTGGCAGCAGGTGCCGCTCAGCCTGTTCATCCCCAACTACTACATGCTGGAATGGCGCAACAACGTGGGATCCATCGCCTCGGTGGGCCATGACTGGAACTACCAATCGCTGACGCATGCGCAGTCGGGCTGGATGGTGGACCGCGTGCCGCACAACGTTCCTGGCATGTTGGTTTGGTACCGCAACGAACTCTACGCCAACAACAACGTCGTGGCCGGCGGCCGCGAGTTCCATGCCCCTGCGGCCGGCGCCAAAGGCTCCACGCTGCTGGTGGATGCCCACTACGACGGCGCCGAGTGGAGCGGCGGCATCTGGGATCCCGTGGCCGGTGCGGCAGCTCCTAAGCCCAGCAACCGGCGCATGTCCTCCGACGGCGCCTTCAGCACCAGCACGACGCCCGCCTGGATGATCCACGACTACGCTGTGGCAGCCAATCCGGTCATCGACCTGGGCAGCCGCCCGGCTGTGTCGGCCTTCCACGACAGCATGCGCTCGGTGCCAGGTTGGTTCCTGACGCCGGCCAACTCTGTGGGGCGGGTGTTGCGTGACTCGTCCGTTGTCGTGCCTGCCCGCGGCGTCTACACCACCCGCATCCGTGGCCTGCAGGCTGACAATGCTCACCTGGACTTCGACGGCGATGTGACCGACCTCTGGGGCTATACCGTGGGCGGCCTGCCGCTGGGTTCGGGCAACCCTGGCGATGACCATGTGCAGTTTGGCGTTCACGCTCAGATCGTCGACGAAGCGGCTGACGGCAGCTACGGCGTCGTCAAGATCTGGAATGCGATGTTCGATTTCGACGGCGGGATCACCCAGAGCGCCAGCACCAATCCGGCGGTTGCGGGCACCTATGTCGACGTGATGGCCAACGCCACCAACATCGGCGGCGCCCTGGCCGACGGCCTCTTCCTGGTCCCGGTGGATCCTGACGCGGAGTACGTGGCCGGCAGCGCCTATGGCGGCGCCTTCCCGCTCTCCGCGGCGGCCGCGGCCCAGTTGGCGGCCGAGCGCGGCCTGACCGAGCTGGCCAGCCTGGCCGCTGGGGCTGCTCCCGATGATGTGGTGGCCGTCGCCTGGGCGGGCCAGGTTCCCACCAGCTTCACCGTGGACTTCGGCTTCGCCGTCAGGGTCACCAACGCCCCCTCCACCCTCCAGCACACGGCCGCTGTCTTCGATGGCGCAACGCTGGTCAGCGACCTGGACGGCGACACCCTGGACGTCATCGACAACAGCGCGTATCCGATCAACCGCTCGCGGCGCTTCAACGTGAACCGCGACACCTTCATCAACGGTGCGCAGCCCGGCACGCACTACGGCGACAGCCAAACCATGTGGGCTGGCTTCTTCAATCAGCAGCGGCCGCTGGTGCATGCGCCGCTGAGCGGCATCCCTGGCGACGCCTACGTGGATGCGGCCTACCTCTACCTGTTCGTCGTCGAGGGCCGGGGCTTCACCAACTGGTCCAACTCGGTGATCAACGTGGAGGCGCGGGCGGTGAC
>JAJTXO010000047.1 GCA_021463315.1 Caldilineales bacterium
GCGGTCAGGCGATCCATAGGCAGGCGATGGCGCTCCATCATGCGCTTGATGTTGGCCAGCCGGCGCAGGCTCTCCTCGTCCAGGCGCGAGGACGGCAAGGCCCGCGCCGCCTCCGCGCCGATGGGGCCGACCCGCGCGGGGGGCGTCAGCACGCCGCTGCGCCCGTGGCCAGAGAGGTCGGGGATCTGCCCCTCCTTGACCGCTTCGAACTGCCACCACAGGTCGAGGCCGGCCGCGGCGTCCGTGCTGCGCAGTTGGCGATAGCGGAACACCGCGAGCTGGCGCGGCGTGCGCGCCGTGGCCCAGAGGCGCAGGTCGAGGATCTGGCCCGCGAAGAGCGCCGTGTCCGGCGCCGCGCTGGCTGGCGTTCCGCGCCCCGTTGCGTCCGCACCGGCGCCCTGGCTACCCGCGCCGCTGCCGGCTGTCGCCGCGGGGGCCGGTGCAGGGCGGGCCGCCTGGCTCTTGCCCGCGCCTGGGTCAGCGGGCCAACGCGCCACCAGCCCCGGCGTCTGGCCCGGCAGCCGGCGGTTCATCTCAGCGCGCACCTGCTCGGCCGTGCGCACGTGGTCCCAGATGCGCACCTCGCTGAGCTTGCCGTGGAACGCCTCGTCGGGGTCGAATTCGCCGCCGGGCCGGTCCTGTTCCTGGCCGAAGACCAGGCTGCCGCCGCTGGCGATGGCCTGTCCCGCCGCGATCTTGCCGCGATAGACCTGGCTTCCATCCTTGTAGACGACGATCTGCCCGTCGCTGGCCTGCCACGTCACCGCCACATGCTGCCAGCGGTGCGGGTCCAGCTCCACCACGCCGCTGGCGCTGATGCGCTGCTCGTTGATCACCACGGTCAACGCGGCGTGGTGATAGAGGTAGAGCACGAAAGCGTTGTCGTTCTCCTTGCTGACCGCGTAGGAGATCGGGCTGCCCTGGTAGCGCGACACGTCCGGGTTGATCCAGCACTCCACCGTCAGCGCCTGCGACGGGAAGGGAAACGGTCGTTGCGGCTTGCCCAACGGCGCGGCGCTCTTGTCCAGCACGTCGGGCGTCAGCGGAGGCGGCGCGGGCAGAGGAGCGGGCGCGGGCAGCGGTGCGGGCGGTTGGACAGGAACGGGCGCGGGAAGGGGCGCGCTGAGCGTCGCGCCGTCGTGGAAGCGGATCGAGCCGCCGGCGCGGCCCAGCGCGACGCTGCCCGGACAGCGGGCCAACTGTGCGCCCACGCCGTCGTCCACCAGCTTGCCGTCGAGATAGGCCTGGAAGGAGCCGTCGCGCAGCTCGTCGCGGCCGTCCAGCACGATGGCGGCGTGGTGCCACGTGCCGGAGCGCACGCGGTCGGTGCTCAGCCATGTTCCGCTCCACGAGGCCCAGGCTTTGGGGTCTGCCAGCAGGCTGTAGCCGCCGAAGTAGAGCCGCCCGTCGAACAGGTAGATCGCCAGCCCTTGCCGGTCGTCGCCCTGGTGGAAGATGACCTGCTTGCGGCGCGAGATGCGGACGTCGTCGGCCTTGAACCAGACCTCGACGGTGCGGCGCTGGCAGGGCGTCGCCGCGGCGCTGGCCGCGCCGGTCCAGCAAACCAGGCCCCGGTCGTTCTGGCCATCGAAGGCCACAGCCAGCCGCTGCGGCCGGAAGAATCCCTGGCCCAGGCTGTCCGCCAGCAGGTCCGGGCTGACCCAGGCCGGCGCGTGGTCCAGGCTGGCCTGCTCGTTGAAGGGCCGGTAGAGCGCCAGGTTCTGCTCTGCGCCGGTCAGCCGGCGGAACAGGGTGGCGTTGATTTCGGCAGCCGTTCGGGCCACCGACCACACGCGCAGCTCCTTCAGCAGGCCTCGCAGCCCTGCCTGGCCAGCCTGGTTCAGACCGACGCGCGCCGCCGAGAGGCTGAGCGCCGCGGCTGTCTGATAGGCGAGTTGGCCGGCAGGTTGTCCGTTGACGAAGAGGCTCAGGCTCTTGTCCGTGCTGCTGTAGACCACGGCTATGTGTGCCCAAGCGTGCCGGTCGAAGCCAAAATCGAAGCTCTGCTGCTGCGGGTCGTTGCCGGCCAGCAAGACAGCCAGCCGATTGCCTTGCCATGCCAGCTTGACGGCCTGGTCTTGCTGTTCCCACAGCGTGGTCTCGGCGCCGAAGCCATCTGGCCTGACCCACGCCTCCCAGGTGATGCCCTCGGTCTGCATGAGGTTCAGCGCGATCTCGACGTAGTCGTCCTGGCCGTCCAGCTTGAGCGCCGCGGGATCGAACAGCCCGGCGTCCTGAGCGGGGTCCGCCAGCGCCGGCAGGGCGAAGACCGGCGACGGATCGGTCAGCGTCGGCCGGCGCGCGCTCTCGATGCCGCCCAGCCGCAAGTCATTGTGGTTGGCCGGCGAGCGGTCGGCGGTGACGTCGCCCGCGTCCTCGTCGAACGGCCAGTAGCCGATCAGCTCCGGCGCAGGCTCTGGCTGCTGGTAGCGCCCTTCGGCGAGCTGTTGGCCGCTGCGCACGCCGCGCCAGATGCGCAGATCGCGCATCTGGCCGTCGAAACCCTGCAGGGCGGGCGCGCCGGCCGCCAGATCGACGCCCCGCCCCACCTCCAGGCTGAGGCCGCCCAGCGCGGCCGCCTGAACGATAGACGCTGAACCAGCGGGCTGGCCATTGACATAAAACAATACGGAACGGTCGTCAACCGTGGCCGCTACATGCGACCATGCCGCCGTGCTCAGGGTGACGTGGCCGGCTGCCGTCTCCAGCGCGCCAGACGGGTGGGCCGTGCTGAGGGCAAGCTGGCCTTGGGCGTTGAGGCCAAGCTGGAAGGAGGGCGCAGCGCCAGGCAGGGGCTGTTGGCTCAGGATCGGTCCAGCCGAGGAGCGGTTCGGGCGGATCCACGCCTCCACGGTGAACGGGGATCCGTCAAGACCGGCCACCTGCTCGGCCGCGGCGTAGGTCAGGTTGCCGTCGAAGGCCAGCGCCCGGCGGTTGAGCGGCTTGAGCAGGACGGGATAGTCGTTCACAGCCCGCCACTGGGGCGCGCCCGCGCGGTCTTCACTGCCCGTGAAAGCCGCGGTGAGCGGTTGGAAGCGGTCCAGCGCTCCGCGGTCCTGCCATCCGGCCGGCTTGCGGCCGCGGCGAACCGAGCGGAAGGACTCGGAATGGAGCACGGCATAGCGCTTGCTGTCGCCGTCACGCTCGATGGTCGAGACCAGCAGGCTGTCGGCGCACTTGATGCCGGGGCCGCCTGCCCAAACGCCGATGCCGCCCCGCTGCAGACGGATGTCGCTGGCGTCGACGGCGTCCACCTGGTAGGCTGGCGGCTCGTCATCGCCGGCCTGCCACACCTTGGCCAGGATGTGGGTGGCCGTGGCGGTGGACTCGGTCTTGATCTTGAAGTAGTAGCCGGTGTTGGCGGCCGGGACGACGCCGCTGTCCACGCGGCCGGTCAACGTCTGCAGGCTAGCCGGCCAGACGTCCAGCGTGAACGAGGGGGACTCCTTGCTTCTGCCAAATCTGTAGGCGCGGTCGCTGCCTTGGGCGAGGAAGAGCACACCGATTCCGCCCTCCTCCTCCGTGACCAACATCTGCCCGCGGAAGGTGTAGTCGCTCCACTTTTGCGAGCCGCGCGCCATGAGCAGGGAGACGTTGTCATCCTCGCCAGCCTCCGTGCCGTAGGTGATGTTGTCGTCGATGGACATGGTGCGAAAGATGTCGTTTCGCCCCCGGTGGTAGACCCGCGCGCCGGCCTGCTGCCAGCCGGCCGGCGCCTGTCCGGCCGCAAGCCGGTCGAAGCGCTCGACCAGCCAGGCCGGGCCGCCGGCCAGCGGCCGCACCTCGATCTCGTCGAAGGCCGGCCCGCCCGCGCTGTCTGTCCACAGGCCGACGGTCCCGGCGCTGATGCGCACGGAGGCGGGGTCGAAGGCATCGATCTGGAAGCCGGCCGGCTCGGGGCCAGCTTCTGGCCAGAGTCTGGCGCGCAGGGTGGTGCGGTCTGCCTGCGCCGCCACCTCGATGCGAAAACGCAGCCACTCGCCCGGCTGCGGCGCAACCCCGGAATCGGTCTGGCCTTTCAGCGTCTTCACCCCCTCAGGACGGGAGGCCAGCACGAAGGTGGACTGGCCCTTGTCTCGCCTGAGGAGGTAGCAGCGATCGACCTGCTCAGGGTAGCGGCTGAGGAAGGTCAATCCGACGGCGTCTTGGGCCGCGCCGATGCGCAGGCGTCCCGTGTAGACGTAGTCGGTCCATTGCAGCGCCGCGCGCTCTGCGTAGTGGATGTGGACCTCGTCCAGCCCGGCGGGGATGGTCTGGGCCGCTGCGGTCAGCGCCATGCTGCGCGCCAGGAAGGTCGCCGTGCTGTGGTTGCCCGAACGGTCCTCCAGCAGCGGGCCGGCGCTGTCTGTCAGCGGCAGGTAGAGGATCAGCTCCGGGTCGGGATCGGTGGGGGCTACGAAGCGCGCCGTCGCCAGGTCGGCTTGGGTTTTGGCCGCGCTCCAAACCCGCAGGTCGGCCAACAGGCCGGCAAAGAAATGCGGGGCAGCGCCGGCCGCCGGTCCGCCCAGCGCGCCGGAATGCGTGCCCAGCGCCTCGGTCCAGGTCACGGCCTCCGCGGTCAACCCGCCGAGATAGCTCGGCCCCACCGGGCAAAGCCGGAAGGCCGCGCTGGCGTGTCCGACCTCCTGGCCGTCCAGCCAGGCTGTGTAGCGCACCAGCTTCTGCGGCACAGTAGCCTGCGCATCCGGGGCTGCCTCTTCGTCCTTGACCACGGCGACATGATGCCATTTCCCAGAGCTGATCTGGCCGGCAGCCGTCTTGAGAACCACCGTTTGCAGGGCATCGCCCTCGAAGCTGTTGGCCCAGGCGGCCGTGGTCAGCACGCCGCCGTGAAGGTAGATCGCCAGGCCATCCTCCGCGTCGCCCTGGGCATAGAGGAGCTGCTCGCGGTCGCTGGCCGAGGCGTCGGCTGCGTTGAACCACAAGGCCACCGTCGTCCGGTCGTAGGCGCCCAGGCTGCGGTTCTGCGGCTCCTGCACCTCCACCAGGTTGCTCTGGCCATCGAACTCCAGCGCCTTCCCGGCGACCGCGACCGGCAAGGGGGGCAGCAGCAGCTCGGCTGCCACGCGTTGGGGGGAGTAGTCTGCCCGGATGCCGCCCAGGAAAAGATGGTTCCCCAGCGACGACAGATCGCGCGCCTGGCCCTCTAGCACCTGGTCGAAGCGCCAGTAGCCCACCAGCCCCGGCTCCCTGACGCCCACTGCGCGCACGCTGCCCAACGCGAGCTGCTCGGCCGTGCGCACCTGGCTCCAGACGCGCAGCTCCTTGAGCCAGCCCTGGAAGTAGCGGTAGCCGGGCCGGCCGGTCAGCTTGCGGCCGACGGTGATGGTGTCGCCCGCCTCCGCCAGCGCCACCGCGCCCTGCCCCAGCTCGAACTGTTGCGCCCGGCCGTCGATGGCGATGCGCAGGCAGCGCACCTCGGCTCCCCGTAGGGCGGCGGCCGAGTAGGGCGCCAGCACGTCCGCGCCGATGGCGCGCTTCAAGGCGGAAGTGAAGGCGTCGTAGTCCGCGAACGGCTGGCCTCCTTGGTCAGACTGCAGTTGCTCCAGGATCCTGTAGACAGGCGTCGGCACCCGGGGGCTGACCAGCGCGTCCAGGTCGTCGGGAGAGAGCGCGACCTGACCGCCGGACTTCAGCACCTGTTCGATGAATGCGATGGGTGTCGCGGCCGGGGCGCCAGGGGGCGACGTGGGGGTTTCAAGCACTGCCCCGCCGATGGCCAGCGCCAGCGCGTCGAGGAAATCCGCTGCGCCAACGCCCGCAACGCCGCCGGGACGCGCGTTCCTTGCCAGCTCACCCTGGATGGCGGCGACGATGGCGTCCTGACGCGCGGCGTCGAACTGGCTCAGCGCGCCAGCCTTGAACTCCGCGACCGCCTTCGGGTCGGCAAACCAGCGAAAGACCGGCCCGGCCAGCGCCGCCTCGGGCAACGTCACGGCGACGTGGGACCACTGGCCCGCGGTCAGCGTCTGGCTGCTGCGATACTCGCTCAACGCGGTGCTCTTGAAAATCACGTGGCCGCTGCTGTCGATCCACAGCCGGAACTGGGCCTGGCCGGTGCTCTCCTGGCCTTTGGCGATGATCTCCTGGTCGCCGGCCGCGGGCTGCGGTTCCCACTTCACCCAGGCTTCCAGCGTCAGGGCGCTCAGATCCGCGCCGCGGACGTTGCGCGCGGCCAGGTATTGATCGACGCCGTTGAAGCGATAGCCGGCGGACGACACAGGCTCAGGCGCAGGCTCCAGCGCCAGGTCGCGCTGCACCCACACCGGCTGTGTGACGAACTCCGGGCCGCCCATCACGCCGTCGTTGCGGTTGGGCGTCAGATCGAAGAGCTGGCCGTAGCGGTTTTCGGTCAGCGGCCAGTAGCCGGCCAGGCCCGGCTCCCTGCCGGTCAGGCGACGATGACGACCGGCGGCGATGGCAGTTTCGCTGACCGCGCCCTCCCAGATCCGCAGGTCCGCGATCAGGCCGGCAAACCGGGCATCATTCAGATTGCGTCCGATGTCCAGGTCTGCGCCCACGGGGGTGACGCCGCCGCCCAGGACGTGAACCGTCTCGCCCGCCTGGCCGTCGATGATGAAGCTCAGCGCTCGTTTCTCGACGCTGACCGCCACATGGCTGAAGACGCCGGTCGGGACGCGCCTGTGGCTGGTGATGAACTGCTGGCTGCTCTGGTCGTAAAAGGCCAGCTTGCCGTCGGGATTGATGAGGAGGAGGAAGTGGATCTGCCAGTCGGCTTCCCGGCCCTTGGCAACGATGATGTTGTTGCCGTGGCGGCTGGGGTTGACCCACGCTTCGACGGTGAAGTCGGCCAGGTCCAGGCCGGTGACATTGCGGCAGGCGACGTAGTCGCTGATGCCGTCCAGATGCAAGACGGATTCTGGCTCGGTGTGCTGATCCAGGCTGCGCAACGCCATGTCGAGATCGGTGAAGGACCAGCCCAGCTTGCGCGCCAGCCTGATAAAACGATGGATGCGATCGAGCTTGGCGTAGCTCAGGTTGACGAGGCGCTCGTCGAACCCGCCCGGGCCGCTGGGCCCATCCTGGACCTGCAGCGGGCCCAGGCCGTCGTCGACGTTGTTGATGAAGAACAGCCTCGCCAGGCCGGCGCTGAGCTCGCTGCGATCCAGGTCCTGGTAGATCAGTTCGTTGACCTGTTTGCGGTCGAGGCCGGTCTGCTCCAGAAACACCGGCAGCTCGCTCAGCTTCTCCAGGCTGTAGCGCCCGGCTTCGCCGTAGAGCGCCTCGATGTCGGCCGGCTGGGTCGCTTCGGTCGCCAGCAACGCGTACTCGGCGGGCGACAGATTCAGGTATTCCCGGTCGATCTGCCTGGCCGCGCTGGCAGCCTTGGCGGCCTGCGCGGCCGCGAGCGCGCCGACCGCCGCGGCCGGATCGGCTGAGCTGACGATGGCTGCGCGCTCGGCGCTGCTGAGCTGTCGCCGCAGATACGCGTCGTAGATGACGGACAGGCTGGTGCTGAGCTGGCCCAGGTAGGCGCGGATCTCAGCCAGGGGCCGGCTGAAGGGAACCGACCACGGAAAGCTGGCCGCGTCCAGAACGCGGAAGGCGTCCGGCTGCTGTGGCGTGCGAATCACCGCCTCCAGCACCTCGTTGACCAGATCGATCGCGGGCAGCAGCTCGTGGGTGTTGGAGCAGTCCAGCGGCATCGCGAAGAGGTCCGGCCGTCGCCGGCTGGGGGCGCCGGACGAATCGCGCCCGTCGATCAGGAAGGCCGCGTCGCGGTCGTTTCTGCTGTCGCGCACGAAATTCTCGACGAAGCGCACCAGGTCCACGAAGTAGGCCGCCGGCCCGAAGACCGAGCGACAATGATCGCACGCCACGAAGTCCAGGTTGCCGAAGAGCCGCTGGTAGCCCGGCAGGTTCTCCAGGTGGCGGATGAACTCCTGCGGGATGTTGTTGAACAGCGTTGCCCTGTAGTAGGGAGACGCGACCGCGTCCTTGATGTTGGCCCAGATCAGTGAATTGCGGGCGTTGAGGTTGACGGCAGTCCAGTAGACCCGCCGCGCCTGGCGGACGTCCCCGGTGAAAAAGCCGGCGGATGCGTAGCTCTGCACGAACTGCTCTTCGGTCATCCTGGCAATCTGGGCCACGGAGCGCAGATCGGGCTGGCTCTCCTTGAATCGCTCCAGGGCGTCCTGGTCCGACAGCATGCTGATCACGGACATGGGGTGCTCTCCTCAGTGCCACAGTGTGTGCTCGCCGGCCGTCTCGCAACGTCGATGCGCTGGCATCGCTCGCTGCGAGACGGCCGCCGCCGGTTGTCAGTCGTTCATCGGGATGCGCCGGCGGACCACAGGCGGCTGCGGAATGCGCCGGCGAACCACAGGCTCCTGCGGGATACGTTGACGCTCCACGGGCGCCGGCGGGATGCGCCGCGGGCCTTCAGCGCCCGGCTTCTCCTCCAGCAGGCGCATATCCTCGATCTCGATCGCGCATTCGGCGTTCACGGTTCCAACCACCGCCAGAGTCTGCCCTTGCTCGATCTCGTCCAGTCCCTTTCCGACCAGAACCCATTCCACCCCATCCCGGTCGACTATCGAGTGGATCATCATCGTCTTGCCGCTGCCAACGATCGCGGATTCATGGCGCAGCGCGCCAACCACCTTGACGGTTTCACCGACATCGTTACACCATTCTTCGTCCGCCTCTTCTTCCGCGGAGTCGGACAGGTCGAAGTCCTCAAACTCCTCGTCCGACTCGAACTCGACCTCTTCCTCAACCCTCCAGTGGCTACTGCCCGTGCTCCAGCCGCCGCCCAGGATCACGTCTTCGTCGATGACTGTCGTGGCCGAATCGACCACCAGGACTTCGCCTGCCATGGCGAACATGCCGCCGCCAAACTCCTCCAGCAGCTCCTCGATCTGGATATCGTCCTCCATCACGACCGTTTCGCTGACTTCGATCTCCTCGGTGATCTCACTGCCCACAATCAGGTCGTCCCAGGCTGTGGTCACGGCGACGTCAAGGCCGAGATCATCCCAGTCGACGCCCAGATCGTCGCCAACCTGACCGGCGATGACCTCGACGTCGGCATAGCTGACAAAAACGCGCTCCCGGCCGGCGCCCCCATAGCTGATGTAGAAGCCGCCATCGGCCGCGCTGATGGTGTCGATATCGAAGCGGCCGCTGCGCAGGAAGTGCCCGCGGATCGCCGCCACGTCGACCAGGTCCAGCGGCAGCGTGTCCACCTCGAAGGGGAAGGAGATGCGGATCACGAAGCCGGCGACGGTGGTGATCTTGATGGTGAAGGTGTGGGTTGTGCGGTTGCGGTAGCGTCCGTTGACCAGGACGTCCCGGACGCGGTTGTGGATGTGGAAGCCGGGGAGATAGACCCAGGTGACCCAGCGGCGCAGCGCTCTGCTCCAGCGCCTCTCCCAATACAGCACCTCGCTGCGCGCCGTCTCGGAGATGTAGGTGTTGGTGAAGGAGAAGCCTTGCGAGAGGTCGTAGTCGCCATCGAAGACCAAAATGAACTGCTTGAGTCCCAGATCGCGCCGGCCAAAGTTGAACCGGCTCATCTTGCGTCGCCCGTGCTTCCAGTGGTAGACCACGCCATGGTTCTCACGAATCTGCGGGCAGAAGAGCATCAGCAGACGGGGCTGGTAGAGCTCGAAGCGCACCAGCTTCTTGTTGCTGGCCTTGATGCGTATCCCGGCAGCCATCACCGCCACAGCAGAAATGCTCCAGGTGTGGTGGCCCTCGGCGACAGCCTGGGCGCCCTTGCCGTTCCAGCTCTCGCTTTGCAGCTTGAGCCGGATCGCCCACTGCCCGCCGAACTGCTGGTCTGGCACCCAGTCGGACCACCCCAGCCCCTTGCGCAGCTCCCGCCGTTCATGGTCGCCGCACATGATCTCCGCCGTCACCACCAGCCCCAGGTTCGATGTGGCGGTGACGACGACCTTGGAGGGGTACCGGGTTGCCCCGTGTTGGATGATCTGGCCCACCACCAGCACGGAGAAGTCCTCTGAGCGGCCAAAGATGTCGTCGCCGCCGCGCCACGGGATGAACCAGTCGTCCATCTCTGGCCGCAGGATCACGCAGCGGGCATCCGACTGCACACGCGCCATGACCACCTGGTCACGGCCTCCCTTGAGCGCGTTGCCCTCGTCGTCGCTCAGCGACTTGTCGAACTCGAAGAAGACCAGCTTGCCCGCGGGCCAGCCGCCCTCGGGCGGCCCGATGAGCAGTGTCCGGCTGTCGTGCCAGGCATAC
The DNA here is from genome assembly GCA_021463315.1 of Caldilineales bacterium. Classification (GTDB taxonomy): domain Bacteria; phylum Chloroflexota; class Anaerolineae; order JAAEKA01; family JAAEKA01; genus JAAEKA01. The sequence goes on from JAJTXO010000047.1 coordinate 10,234, forward strand.
TGGCCATAGCCCGACACGCTGCTGGAGCGGCTTTGCATCCAGTGCTCCCGGCTGCTGGTGGCCGATGCTTCCTCGCGCGCCGCGCCTCGGGCGTCGTCCGCATAGCTGATCGAGAGCGTATTTGGCTCGGCAGTGGTGCGCCGGACGCGAAAGGTCTTGCGATCGACGACATCGTTGAAGACGAAGCGCACGGCGTCCATCGGGCGAATCCTGACCAGCCGGGCCGACAGGTCGCTTCGCAGACGATCCTGGCTTTCACCTTCGTAGGGAAGCCAGTCCGTGCGGGTGTGATCGACAACCTCGCGCTGGCCCCGTTTCCTCGCACTTGCACTTCGCTTGTCTGCTGCCATGGTTACCTCCGGGTTGGGTGTTCTGGGCCGTCGCGCCCGTCGCCTGTCACGCCCGGATCGATCGACGAGTGCAATCCGGGATCGGACCAACAGTATCGCGCGCGCTCGTTTCTCGCGCGTTTCTTTGATGGTTCCTCTGCTGTATCCGCCGCTGCGCGCCAATGGATTCGCCCGGCAAGGCTCCAACGCTGACCCCTGTCGCGCGGCTGGCAGGGCGTCTGGCGTCGAGGAAAGGCCGGGGTTTTTCAGCTTCGATCCGGGTAGACGCCTTGCAGACAGATGATGTAGTTGATTGCAGGGGCAGGCCCGCCTCGCGCATCAGCGTCGCCGACCCCTTTGTCGCTTTGGCTGCGCGCATTCAGGGCGTGCTCGGCGTCGGAGCCTGTTGGCATCGCTCCTCGCATGTCAGGCAGTCCAAAGGTCGTGATCCCGTCGCCGCCATAGGTCACGCCGATCAACGCGAACAGCACCGGGTACTCCTCGACTGACAGCAGCCGGCCATCGCAAAGCGCCCAACCGCGCGGGGCATAGGCAGTGGTGAACAGGCGGATCTCGCCGGCGTAGGCTTCTACCAGGGACATTGAGTAGCCTCCTTTGAACTTCCCCAAGCATAGCCGGCTGCCGCCCTTCGCGCGTTGACGCGCCGTTCCCCAGATGTATCATTGCATGTCTGCAACGGGCGAAACGCACAATTCCTGGCTGAGAGGATGGCGACTACAGAGGGTTCAGATGCGTGGCAGGCAAAGCAAAGGAGCCAACCAGATGTCTGGTTGGCTCCTTGGTTAACGTGGCGGGCCCGACGGGTCTCGAACCCGCGATCTCTGGCTTGACAGGCCAGTATGTTAGCCGACTACACCACGGGCCCACGTTTGCTACGGGGCGTATTATACATAGGCACAGGCTTTCGTCAAATCACGCGGGCCAATTTCAGTACTTCACGATTGGTATCATCTCAAAAAACCGGGGTCGAGACTTCCGAAGTCTGCGCAGGTTCGTTCAAAACGGGCTCACAGTCCATAAGACTTCGGAAGTCTTCCCCAATCAAAGGCGCAAAGACCGCAAGGGGCAGCATTCTTGGCATTTTTGGCGGCTCTGCGTGAGAATCGTGAACTACTGAATTTTGCGAGGGTGCAAGCGCGTGGCGCAATGTCCGCTGATAGCCGCGCGCACTGCGCGTTCACGGTTGGCATGGGGTGTGGATGTGGCGATCTTCCCCTGCGGCCTGCTGAACCTTATTTTTTCGCACGGAACGATTGATTTTCTGTTTTGGCCTTGTGCTTGCCGCTGAATTGTGCTATACTTTTGCCGTCGTTATCCGTTGCGTCGCAGGTGCAGGGCCCTGTGAAGCGCCTGCGACATCCATCGTCCGCTCGAAGGAGGGGCTGTCGATGTTCCAACAACTTATTCTCATCGGAAACTTGGGCAGTGACGCGGAGCTGCGCTACACGGCTGACGGCACGCCGGTGGCCAGCTTCAGCCTTGCGGTCAACCGCAAGTGGACCAAGGAGGACGGTAGCCACGGCGAGGAAACCACCTGGTTTCGCGTGACGGTGTGGCGCAAGACGGCCGAGAGCCTGACCCCCTATCTGAAGAAGGGACGCCAGGTGATGGTCATCGGCCGGGTTGCCGGCCGCGCCTACACCGCAGCCGATGGCTCGCCGCGCGCCAGCCTGGATGTGACGGCCGACACCATCAAGCTCATGGGCGGCGGTCCTCGCAGCGACGAAGGGCATCTGGCTGAGCCGGCGGTAGAGGAAGAAGTCTTCTTCTAGCCGCGCCATTTTCCGCAAGGGCCTTCCAGATCCCACCGATCTGGAAGGCCTTTGTCGTTCATGGCGCGAGCGCGGCGGCAAACGCGGCCAGCGCGCGCTCCACATCCTGCGCGGTCACGTGATGGTGGGTCACGGCGCGCAGGCGCGGCCCGCCCATGGTCAACAGCCAGACCCCCTGCTCAGCCAGCCGGGCCGCCAACTGCTGCGGTGTCAGGTCGGTCCGCTCCAGGGCGAAGATCACGATGTTGGTCTGCACCGCGGCCGGGTCCAGCACGATGCCGGGCAGGCCGGCGATCCCCTGGGCCAGGCGGGCCGCGTGGGCGTGATCCTCGGCCAGCCGCTCCACCATCTCGGTCAGCGCCACGATGCCCGCGGCCGCCAGCACGCCCGATTGGCGCATGGCGCCGCCCAGCACCTTGCGCGCCCGCCGCGCCTCCTGGATGAAGGGCCGCGAGCCGACCACCACCGATCCCACCGGCGCGCCCAGCCCCTTGCTCAAGCAAAAGTTGACCGAGTCGCAGCCAGCCACCAGCGTCTGCACGTCCACCCCCAGCGCCACAGCCGCGTTGAAGACGCGCGCGCCGTCCAGATGCAGCGCCAGCCCGCGGCCATGCGCCAGCGCGCTGGCCGCGTCCATGTAGGCCACCGGCAGCACCGCGCCGCTGCAGCGATTGTGGGTGTTTTCCAGCGCCAGCAGCTTGGTGCGCGGCGCATGCACGTCGTTGGGCCGGATGGCAGCCTCCACCGCGGCCAGATCGATGCGGCCATCGGGCCGGTTGGGCAGTGGACGGGGATGAATGCTGCCCACGGCCGCGGAGCCGCCAGCCTCGTAGACGTAGATGTGGGCCTGATCGCCCAAAATCATCTCGTCGCCGCGGCCGCAATGCACCAGCAGGCTGACCAGATTGCCCATGGTGCCGGAGGGGACGAAAAGCGCGGCCTCCTTGCCCAGCTTGCCCGCGGCCAGCTCCTCCAGCCGTTTGACGGTGGGATCGTCGCCCAGCACGTCGTCGCCCACCTCCGCGTCGTACATGGCCCGGCGCATGGCCGGCGTCGGCTTGGTCACAGTGTCAGAGCGCAGATCGATGATGTTCATGGGGGATACCTCGGGGTGGATGGGGGGCTCGTAATGCGTAATGCGTAACTCGTAACCCGGAATTGCGGGGGGTGGCTGTGAGGATGAGGTAGTT